>CALHXF010000107.1 GCA_938040095.1 uncultured Caulobacterales bacterium | reverse complement strand
ATCAATCCGCAGGATGGCGAGGTCTGTTTCTTCGTCTTGAGCAATGACTTTCGCTTCGAATTCTCGACGATCATTCAAGACAACTTTCAATTCATCCGCACCTTTAACCACATGCGCATTGGTGACGATAATACCGTTGCTACGGACAATGACGCCTGATCCAAGGGAGCTCTCCACACGGCTTCGCGGGGCGCGTTGCATGCCAAACATCTGATCGAAGAAAGACGAGCGTGCACGCGTGCGGACAGTTCGCGATGTAAAAATGTTGACCACAGCGGGCGCGGTTTCTTTCACCACGGGGGAGTAGGAAAGTTGGACTTGCGTCTGTGAGGACGGGACGACACGAGTCACTTCGGCAGGTGCCTGATCAGCAAATGCAACAGCCGGACCCCCAAGGAGTGCGGTACCGAGAAGATAGGGAAGCCAGTTTTTCATGTATTCAATATAGGAACACCCGCCCCTGTGTTCAAAGGGGCGGGCGCATATTCTTGACCGATTGTAATCTCGACATACCTCGCTGAGGTTACTGCGTTTCGTCGCTGGAGGACCAGACAAAGGATGATCGCACAGACATATTGGACCGCTCGCACTTGGACTGCGCGGACTCCCCACGATCCGATTGTTTATGATAGCGATAATCGCGGTTCAATGTGTCGAGTATCGCGATGCAATTCTCAAATCTTTGTTCCGCTGTTGCATTCGGGTTTGCTTGACGGAAATCTGACTGCAAGGCACCGGCTTTCATACGGCGGGCTTTGGCTTTGCGCATCCGGATATTTATGGATTTGTCAGCCATGACCGCGTCAATTTCAGCGTCTACGTCCTCAAAAAATTCAGGGGTTGGCCCGAAATCCAAGGCATCAAAAGCAGACCCTGAAACAATTGTATCGTTCAGCACGGCCCCGTTATTCCTGTCCAAGACAAATCTCTGGACGTCGCCCCCGTCTCCAAACTTCAAATCCTCAACCCATTCGAAATTCTCAAGCCCATCTGAAATACGATTCTTAACCGCGCCTCGGAGTAAGTTCTGGAGTTTCGAGCGGCTGTTCTCATCGAGCGTACTGCCATCACCATTCACTTCAATTTCTGTATTTCCGACGATGATTTTGACGGAATCAGGAACACCCGCCAAATCAAAATCACCCTTATTTATGATAATACGGCTCATACCGTCTAGGTTACTCAATCCCTCTAAATGGCTAAGCGCACTTAAACCTTGCAGACCTTTCAGGCCCTCTAAGGATTGCAAACCCCTCAACGCCTCCAGCCCCTTTAGCGACTCCAAACCGTCCAGAGCTTCAAAATCAAAACTTGGCAGATTGACAGTTTGTCCATCGGCGTAAGTTAGTTGCAAGGTGCCGTCGTCACGTTTTTCTAACGTGGCTGGCTCGCGGTCTCCATTTTTGAGAATGCGATAGGCTTTTCTCTCGCCACTTTCAGTGACGATTTCATAACTCTGCCCCCTCATCTCATTGCCGTCGATACGCACGCTAAAACGACTGAGCACGCCTGGGTGATCTGCGGCAATCGTTATGGGCGCAGTTAGCATCGCAGCAACCCCAGTAAGGCCCAATGCAACGGCGCGCGTCCGCGTGGTCACAGGTCTGGCACGACCCAATGTTTCCAAGCGATCCGCAATCGGATGGGCCATGCCCAAGGTTAAGGGGTCAGACACCCCCAAGTTCAATAGTCGTTTCATCTTTCGTCTCCTTTCGAAATATTGCTGTCGTCGTCGGTCAGTGACAAGGCCAGCCGCCCCGTCTTCCCGGCCTGATGGCGTGGACGACGTGCTGCTTTTACAAGCGTCTCAGCATAAGAATGCGCACTGTCGCCGCCCGTTACTTTGAGGACAAAGGCATCGCAGGCAGCTTCTTGATCGGCGCGTAAACGGTGAGCCGCGAAGTGAACCAAAGGGTTTGGCCAGTTCACAGCGCGAAACATCAAAACGATAAAGGCCACCCAAAGGTCTTTGCGTTTCAGATGCGTGAATTCATGAATGAGCGCAAAACCGCGCTGATCTATATTGAAATCATCCTCAAAGCTGTGCGGGAGGACCACAAGCGGGCGAGCTACACCCGTAATAAGCGGGCCTATCTCGTCTTTGGAAACACGGACCTGTGGTGTTTCTTTTAAACCTAACCGATGTGCCGCGTTTTCAATCTCCACAAATAATGTCTGATTAGGGCGCGTTGTTTCAGCCTCAAGACGCATCCTAAACTGACGTTGTTGCCAGAATTGAAACACGAGCCACATAACGCCCACGCCTATCCAAATGGCGAGAACTATCCCGATGGAGGACACGCTTTGATTTGCGCTCACATTGGTCTGCGTAAAAATTGAAGGAATATTTTCCGTGATGGTCGAGAGGTCGGTGACAGGCGCGGCTACGACATCCGATCGAGGTATCGGTGAGGTTCGAAAAACCGATGGAACCCAGCTTTCGGGGACAGACATCCCGGGTAAACACAACCTAATCAAAGGCAAACTCCACAAAGCATAAGCGGCATTTGCCCCGAACCATTGCGCAAATAGACGGCGGATCAGCAAGATCGCAAAGATCAGGAGACTGACCATAAGGCCCGTCTCGAACACCCAACCTTGCAAAGCGTCGAGGTTCATTTTTTTAACTTTGCCAAAAGCGTTTCAATTTCGGCAATGTCTTCATCTGACAATCCATCCCCTTCGGCGAGATGCGCGACCAATGGTGCGGCACGCCCCCCGAAAAGACGTTCAGCAAATTTGCGCGTGGCAGGACCCGCATAGGAATCGCGACTGATCGCGGGCGTATAGAGGAAACGTCGGCCGTCGGGTTCTGTCGTCAATGCCCCCTTCTCGACCAAACGCGACAAGAGCGTTTTCACGGTACGATCGGACCAGTCTTTCTTGGTTTCCAAACGCGACACGACCTCTGCCGCGCCCAACGGGGCTTCGCGCCATAGAACGTCCATCACGTCGAGTTCGGATTGGCTGATTTTGATTTTCACAATAGACTTTCAAGTGTTGATCATCAATTTGACTACACATGTAGTCGTAATGATGACCACATGTGTAGTCAACTGAAAAAATAGAAAGCCCGAGATCGTACATCAAAGACGAAACTCGGGCTTGAAAATACGTCGTTAGCGGAGGCTAGTTATTCAAATTTGCCGCGTGAGGCATCCCATTAAAAATAGGGTCAAGATAGGTCGAGCGACCGCCGCCTTCCCAATTCGAGACATTTTTGATACAGAAGCGTTTTATTTCAGGCGCTTGCCTTCTGGCGACACGCTTGGCTTCGGCACGCTCAAAGGCCCTAACTTCAGACAATGTAGAGGCTTGGCCATTTGCACAGGCAGCAATGACATCCGCGGGTGTCGAATTTGGAACTTGGGTAAATTCTGCGCGATTGTAGGCACGGTAATTCACATTCACATAGTTACCCGAGAGATATTTCACAAAGACCATGCGACGGTATTCGGCATTATCGCTCGGCCCTGTTTCAATTAACAACGTTGGGCTAACATCGGCAGACTGCGCGACAGCGGGTGCGGAGACACCAAATGCAAGCGACGCGACTAAGACAGTTTTGGCAATCAGTTTCATAAGAAACTCCCACAAATCGGTTTCATGGACCTACATAAGCAATTTTGAGGCCGAAGTGAGGCTGCACTGTCATAAACATCATTAACCTCTGCTGAATTTGATCGGGGCTGAATTGTGGGCGCAGCCGATTATTCGAACGTTCGCGTCTAATGTCACCGCGGTAAGTTTGGCAGATACTCCCGCCAAACTCGCGTAAGTCATTAGCGAATATGAACTTTCGACAAGAACGCAGATGATTTTTGGACGACATCGGGGTTTCCGTAAACGTCGATCTGTCCCATACCCGCCGCATTGGCATCTACCCGATCAGAGGCGAAGACGGTGGCCTCACCCATGCCGGCCAGATTCACTTCTACGTCGCCGCATTTCAGGCCCTTGGCATCTAATTCGCCAATGCCCGCCATATCAATCGTGAGGTCGTCACATCTTCCATTGAGCTCCAATTCGCCGACACCTGCAAACTCCAGTTCGAATGTATCCGCGTCAATGCCTGTTACATCGCCCGTCACGACGCCTGCGATTTCCATAGCTTTGAGGCGCGGCAGCGTCACGACAGCATTTACGCCGTGGTTATTATTATTTTTGAGACCTTTTTTGTCTTTGCGCCCCAGCACCAACGCGCCATCTTCAACATAAACACGGATTTTGGCCATATCTTTTTTAGTACCCGAGGTTTCAACGGAAAAGCGGTCGCCCACTTTAACGTCGAGATGATAGACGCCTTCGACGGTGATCGTGTCGAACCCTTTGAGGTCATAGGTTTCTTCGGTTTCAATCTTCACGTCATGCGCAAAGGCGGCAGGGGCAGTCAGAAGAACGGCCATGGCACTGGCGGTTCCGATCAATGTTCTAAATGACATAAGTCTCTCCTTTATCGTTATTCGATATAGAAGAGAAACACATGTGCGTCAATATCATTATCGAAAAACGATAATTTCATTCAAACGAGACACGGGCAAAGCCCGTATTAGCGGGACTGCCGCGACGCTGAAAGCGAAAGCCAACTACCCGTCAAATGCAGCCACAGCGGCGGTGTCACGAGCGGTAATGTCGCCCTCACCTTGATGGTATTTCCAACTGCGGTCACATTTTGTCCAACCTTCTGCGGCTTTCAAATCAGTGACCAGCATATCATCACTGTCGATTGAAAGCTGGCATTTCGACACGATCAAGTAATCCGCCAAGACGTCAGACGGATTTGAAGGATCGGCATAGTCCGTGGCATCCGTGAGGTTCAATACAGCGAGTTCAGAGGACAGGCTCGTTTTGCTGGCACGGATGCTGGCTTCGAGGGATGACTTAATAGTACCGTCCTTGCGGAGGATTTCAATCGCGTCAAAGGCTTCGTCGCGGAAAGCTTGGATGCCTGAAATCGCAGTGGCGATGTCGTCGTTCTGCCAAGCGTCTGGTGCGTCGCGGAAGACTTCCAAATGTACGGAGCCGTCCTCAGAGGGGAAGCGGGCTTGCCAGACTTCTTCCATTGTAAAGCACATGATCGGCGCAAGCCACGTTGTCAGGCGCTCAAAGATTTCATTCATGACCGTGCGACATGCGCGACGACGTGTGCTGTCGAGTGGATCACAATATAGCGCGTCTTTACGAATGTCGAAATAGAAGCTCGAAAGATCGCCGGTACAGAAATTAAATAATGTACTGAAGATCTTGCGATGATCGTGATCGGCCACGGCAGCCGTATGCATCTCTGTTAATTCTGACAGGCGATGCAGCACCCATTTCTCCAGTGCTGGCATATCGTCATAGGCGACAGCATCATCAGCAGAATATCCGTCTAGAGCACCAATCATATAGCGCAGCGTGTTGCGCAGCTTGCGATAGGAATCGACATTGGTTTTGATGATTTCATCGCCAATTTTCAGATCATTATAGGTGTCAGAAGACGCGACCCAAAGACGGATGATTTCGACGCCATATTGTTTGATGAGGTCTTGCGGGCTGACGGCATTCCCAAGGGATTTACCCATCTTCAGGCCCTTCGCATCGACAACAAATCCGTCAGTCATGACGGCCTTATAGGGTGCTTCACCGTAAACGGCACAGCTTTCGAGTAGGCTCGATTGGAACCACCCACGATGCTGATCGGAGCCTTCAAGATACAAGTCTGCGCGGTCGGGCAGATCGTCGCGTGTCTTCAAACAGAATGCATGCGTACAACCCGAGTCGAACCAGACATCGAGGATATCTGTGACCGTCTCCCACTCGCTTGCATCTTCACCCAAGAA
>CALHXF010000106.1 GCA_938040095.1 uncultured Caulobacterales bacterium | reverse complement strand
GCGGCAGGTAAAACCAGTAGAAGGACTTCGATAAAGATTCCTGGCATCGCGCCAATGTCGATTTGCTTTCGCAACACCCCATAGACCGTGAAGCTAAAGGCGAGGAAGAGGGAGATACCCGGGAAGACACCGCCTTTGATTGTCAGGATTAAAACGCCGATAAAGGCAAAGAAAATAGCCAAACCTTGTAGGGGGCTAAGTTTTTCTTTGAAGAAGACAACCGCGACGAGGACATAAAGCAGAGGGTTGATGTAATAGCCAAGGCTACCTTGGAATATCTGGCCTTGCTGAATGGCCCAAATATATACGCCCCAATTTGCAGCCAAAGCAACGGACGCGATCGAAAGTAGAGCGACGGTTTTGGGTTTGGCGAGTGCGCGCAACGTCTCGCGGATTTGCTTTCGGAACAAAAGGATCAAGAGGCCGAAGGGAACCGACCAAACTATACGGTGAGAGAGTAGTTCCAGGGCAGGAACATGTCGCATTGCGACGAAATAGATTGGGAACAAGCCCCACATCGTATAGGCCGCGAGACCAGAGAATAGTCCTGCCTTACCGTCCCCTGCATCTGTTTGCGGGTCTATCTGTTGTGAAGCCGATGCCATACTTGCCCATGTCACCAATGCGCGAGTCTGCCAACCTAAATTAAGGGAGTCTGCCAACCGAAAATACAACGTGATTAGGACTGTTGACTTGAAGGCTCAATCCGCTACTTAGCGCGCCATTACGAGAAGGTGTGGCCCCGTCGTTGTAATTGCTGCCTTAAGGTGAGGTAAGCCGGCCCACGTCAACAAGAAGAAAGGACGCACATGTCTAAGCGTCATTCAGCTAAGTATAAGATTGATCGCCGTATGGGCGAGAATATCTGGGGTCGTCCTAAGTCCCCAGTCAACAAACGTGATTACCCGCCAGGGCAACACGGTCAAAACCGTCGTGGTAAACTCTCCGATTTCGGTACACAGCTCCGCGCTAAGCAGAAGCTTAAAGGCTACTACGGCAACATCACAGAGAAACAGTTCCGCAAGACATATGATCAAGCGACACGCATGAAGGGCGATACGTCTGAAAACCTAATCGGTTTGCTTGAGCGTCGTTTGGATGCGGTTGTTTATCGTTCCAAATTCGTACCAACCGTTTTTGCTGCACGTCAGTTCGTCAATCACGGCCATGTTCTCGTCAACGGCAAGAAGGTCAACATCCCGTCTTACCGCTGTAAAGAAGGCGACGTCATTGAAGTTCGTGAAAAGTCACGCACAATGGCACTCGTTCTTGAAGCTCTTGAATCTTCCGAGCGTGAAATCCCTGATTACATCTCAGTCGACCCAAAAGTGATGCAAGCGACTTTCGCGCGTACACCGTCTTTCGACGAAGTACCGTATCCAGTTCAAATGGAACCAAATCTTACAGTGGAATTCTACTCTCGCTAGAGAGACTTTCCTGTTACAAATTTCGAGAGACCCGCCCGGTTCGCCGCGGCGGGTTTTTTATTGACTGCCGCGTTCCCAAGTGATCCGATAAGGCTCATCCGAGGGAACATTATGAACTATCTGTTTGAAATGGTAAAAGCCGCCATTCGCAAGCGTGAAGGACTCAACACCACTCTGACGTTTTGTGCGTGTATCGAACCGACTGGTCACCTGGCATTTGAAAATTTCAACAACCCAAGCCCGACGACACTGAACGATCTGTAGATCAGCATAGGCGCCCGATGGCAGATCATACTTGATATTTATATTTTGACCGTCTCCCATATAGGCGCGGTCGAGCTGAAACATTTTCACATAAGGTGAAATGACGCTGTGTAATTTTGATTTTCGTTCAAAGTTGTAAGTTTTGGCTGCGGCGGAATCGCCGGTCGCAATCTTCAATATTTTTGCAGGCTGAATTAGCGCGGGAATGTAATGCATGGCGACGTAAATCATGAACGCGCCAAAAAGGAGGGAAAGGGCCGTGAAGATGGACCGAACATACCCCATCTGCTTTCGTTGCCGAATGGCCGTTTTGTCATTGAGATAGTCGGAATTGAACCCGCGAACGCCTGCCTTGCGACGGGATTTGTGTATAATTCCAAACATCGAATTCTCCTTGTGCTAGGCCCCCACAGCTTCGCAATGGAGGACATAGCACAAGGTCAGTTATTTTCTGTTTAAGGCCATCTTAGCGGATTGATAACCATATGAAGTCCAATTGAATGACCTCACTAAGCTGCGGTTACAACACCTTTTTCGGTCAACAAGGCTTTGAGCTCACCGTTCTCGAACATTTCACGAACGATGTCGCATCCGCCAATGAACTCGCCTTTGACAAAGACTTGTGGGATCGTTGGCCAATTGTTGACCTCTTTGATGCCTTGGCGGATTTCCATATCTTCCAGGACATTTACGCTCGCGTAATCAACTTCAAGATAGTCGAAGACTTGGACGACGGTTGAAGAGAAACCGCATTGCGGGAAGACAGGTGTACCCTTCATGTAAAGGACGACATCATTCTCGCTGACGGTTTTTTGAATTCGTTCTGCTGCAGACATGGTGGTCTCCGTATTGGCTTTGCCAAATGCAAGTGGGCGTTAAGCTGATTTTTTCAAGGCCGTGTCAGTGAAACGCGTCCTGTGTCATGTTTCGCTGAGTTCTCTTGAGGCGCTGAAAGATCGCGATGAAAGTTTAAGGCGTTCGAGTTTCAAGGGCCAGCGCATGTAAGACGCCGCCCATATTCCCCTTCAGAGCGGCGTAAACCATTTGGTGTTGCGCGACACGAGATTTGCCGACAAAGGCCGCGCTCGTAACGACGGCCTTCCAGTGATCATTGTCACCCGCAAGGTCCGTCATTTCGATGATGGCATCAGGTAAGGCAACTTTAATCATGGCGACGATCTCGTCTTCTTTCATCGCCATCTATGTGTCCCCAGCCATTAGCGCTGGAAGCCAGTCTTCATTGGCCTTGCGAAGTTCAGCAATTGAAAGATCAAATGCACCGTCTGCACGGACACGATCTCCGCCAACCGTACCGACGACTTGTGCGACGATACCTTTCGCCTTGGCTGTTGAGAGCACCGGATTAACCGAGTTTTTGTCAACGGCAACGAGGTAACGAGCTTGGTCTTCACCAAACAACCAGCCATGACGTGCTTCAATAGGAGCTTTAGAAAGATGGATGCCTTGCCCACCGGCAAACGCCATTTCACAAGCCGTAACAGCCAATCCGCCATCAGAGAGGTCATGAACGGCTGTAACGCGACGGTTGCGAATGAGTTTGCGAACATAATCGCCATTGAGTTTCTCAACAGCTAAATCGACGGGTGGTGGCGCTCCATCTTCGCGTGAAAGAATTTCAGTAAGGTAAAGTGAGCAGCCCAACCAACCTGTTGTTTCACCAATCAGGATCAACGTGTCGCCAGCATTTGCGCCAGTCAGCGTCGTGAATTTGTGAAGGTCAGGGATCAATCCTACACCGCCAACAGCAGGGGTGGGAGGGATCGCTTGTCCGTTGGTCTCGTTATAAAGTGACACATTGCCAGAGACGACGGGGTAATCAAACGCATGACACGCTTCATTCATACCCTCGATAGCACCGACAAGTTGCCCCATGATTTCAGGGCGTTCAGGGTTGCCGAAATTCAAGCAATCCGTAATTGCGATAGGGTCTGCGCCAACACAGGTCAGGTTGCGCCATGTTTCCGCAACACATTGCTTGCCGCCTTCATATGGGTCCGCTTCCACATATCGTGGCGTGCAATCGGTGGTGATAGCCACCGCTTTATTCGTGCCGTGGATTCGAACAATGGCAGCGTCGCCACCGCTTTGGCTACTGTCCACAGTGTCGGACATAACATGACGGTCATACTGTTCCCAGATCCATCGCTTTGAAGCGATATTTGGGGACGACATAATCCGGGTTAACGCGTCATTATAATCCTGCGTTTCGTGGATATCAGCAGCCTTTAAGACATCACGAGGGGCTGTTTTCGTGTGTGGTCGATCAAGGTTGGGCGCGTCATCTGCTAGGGGTGAAATCGGAATGTCACACACTTTTTTATTATGGTGCTTCAGAACTAAATTGCCTGTGTCCGTGGTCTTTCCGATGTGAGCAACGTCAAGTTCCCATTTTTCAAAGATGTCAAATGCGAGCTGTTCTTTGCCAGGTTGAATGACCATGAGCATTCGCTCTTGGCTCTCGGAAAGCATCATTTCATATGCTGTCATATTGGGTTCGCGCTGTGGAACTTTATCGAGGTGAAGTTCGATGCCAACGCCGCCTTTATCTGCCATTTCGATGGAAGACGATGTGAGGCCTGCAGCTCCCATATCTTGGATAGCAATGATCGCGTCGGTCGCCATGAGTTCGAGGCAGGCTTCTATCAGAAGCTTTTCCGTGAAGGGATCACCGACTTGAACCGTTGGACGCTTTTCTTCGCTATCATCGTCAAATTCTGCGGATGCCATCGTCGCACCGTGGATTCCGTCGCGACCCGTTTTTGAGCCCACGTAAAAGATCGGATTTCCGACACCTTTTGCGGCGGAGTAAAACACATTATCGGCACGCGCCAAACCAACGCACATGGCGTTGACGAGAATGTTGCCGTTGTAACCCTTATGGAAATTCGTTTCGCCACCAACAGTTGGGACGCCAACGCAGTTTCCGTAACCGCCGATACCAGCAACAACGCCGTTGACAAGTGTGCGTGTCTTTGGGTGGTCAGGTTCACCAAAACGGAGGGCGTTTAACAATGCGATAGGTCGTGCGCCCATTGTGAAGACGTCACGCATGATGCCGCCTACGCCTGTCGCTGCGCCTTGATAAGGTTCAATGAAGGATGGGTGATTATGGCTTTCCATTTTGAAAATGATGGCGTCACCGTCATCGATATCAATCACACCAGCATTTTCACCTGGACCTTGGATAACGCGATCGCCCGTCGTGAGGAATTTCGCGAGATGGCGACGTGAGGATTTGTAAGAGCAATGCTCTGACCACATAACAGAAAAAATACCGAGCTCGGTGAGATTAGGTTCGCGACCTAATCGATCCAAAACGATTTCGTATTCGCTCTCGGATAGACCATGTTCGGCGACGACTTCTGGTGTGATTTCAGACTTTTTACGAGCCATCTTTAAAGTGTCTCCAGGATGGATTTGAATAAATCAATTCCGTCTGTTCCGCCATGCAGCGGGTCAATTGCGCGTTCTGGATGAGGCATCATGCCAAAGACATTTCCCCCTGCATTCACGATCCCTGCGATGTCATTGATCGAGCCATTGGGATTGTCAGTGTAGCGGAAAAGGACGCGGCCTTCTTTTTCCAAACGTCCAACGGTCTCTTTGTCTGCAAAATAATTGCCGTCATGATGTGCGACAGGGAAGACAACTTCTGACTTCGCTTTATATTTTGACGTAAATTTAGAGTCCGAATGCGTGACGGTCAGTGTCTCTGGCCGACAGACGAATTTGAGGTTTTTGTTACGCATTAGCGCGCCAGGCAACATGCCCGCTTCGGTCAAAATTTGAAATCCGTTACAAAAACCAGCGACGGCAAGGCCGCGTTCTGATTTGGCTTTGATATCCTGCACGATCGGTGAACGAGAGGCGATGGCTCCGCTTCGGAGGTAGTCGCCGTAAGAGAACCCCCCTGGCATGACGACAAAACCGACACCCGCGGGTAATTCGGTTTCACGATGCCAGATGATGAGCGGCTTGCGCCCAGTGATTTTTTCCAGAGCAACCGCGGCATCGCGGTCGCAATTCGAGGCTGGAAAGCGAATGACTGCAGTTTGCACGGCGCTATTCCGCGCGCATTTCAATGCGGTAATTCTCGATGACCGTATTGGCGAGCAGCTTTTCGCACATTTCAACGACACGGGCTTCAGCCGCTTTCATGTCATCACCAGAGAGGTTTAACTCTATGACTTTGCCTTGCAAGGCGCTTTCGACCTCACCAAAACCGAGGTCATTTAGGGACCGAGCAATTGTTCGACCCTGTGGATCAAGGACGCCAGGTTTTAGACCGACATAGACGAGCGCTTTCATGAGACTTTCCCTTAATCGTCGTTGGACACGACCGAGAGATTCGGCGCGTGAACATTATTGGCTTCTTTAAGAATTCCGAGACGTGTTGCGACTTCGGTATAGGCTTCGGTGACTTCGCCCATATCTCGACGAAACCGATCCTTGTCCAACTTGCGATCGGTATCACGATCCCATAGGCGGCAGCTATCAGGGCTGATTTCATCCGCCAAAATAACCTGATGTGCGACAGATCCATTTTCCATCGTGACATCTAGACGTCCGAATTCTATTTTAAAGTCGATTAGGTTGATACCAACGCCGCCAAACATTCCGCGGAGGTAGTCGTTAACCCGTAATGTCATCGTGATCATTTCATCAACTTCGGCATGGGTTGCCCATCCGAAGGCATGAATATGTTCTTCGGCCACAAGCGGGTCCCCGAGATCGTCTCGTTTCAGGCAAAATTCCACGACAGATCGCGGGAGTTTGGTGCCTTCTTCCAGGCCTAAGCGTTTAGCCATCGTGCCTGCGGCGACATTTCGGCAAATCACTTCCAGGGGAATGATTTCAACTTTCTTGATCAGCTGCTCGCGCATATTCAGACGTTTGATGAAATGCGTCGGGATGCCAATCTCTTCGAGGCGAAGCATCACGAATTCGCTAATGCGATTGTTCAGGACACCTTTACCGTCAAGGATAGCCTTCTTCTGCGCATTGAACGCGGTGGCATCATCTTTGAAATATTGGACAAGCGTGCCTGGTTCAGGTCCTTCATAGAGGATCTTGGCTTTGCCTTCGTAAATTTGTTTGCGGCGGCTCATGTGCGGCTCCGACAGTGAGGTGCGAGTCAGCCTCGCGCCAATCTATGCGTCCCTTAGACGTTGTTACGGCCCGCGACAATGCGGGCTTGCGTAGAATTTGGGGATTTTCCAGCTTGAAGCGAAGGGGAGGCGTACATAAATGAGAGGTAACGAAACAAAACTTATCAGGATTATGGATATGAGCAGCTTTGATGACCGCGCAAACGCGCAAGAGACCAAATTTGTCCTAGATGCGGCGAAAGAATTCAAGGCCGAAGCGAAACGAAATAAAGCGCTCGGTCACTGGGCGGCTAGCTTAATGGGTAAGTCTGAAGCTGAATCCGATAAATACGCCTTGGAAGTTATTATGGCTGACATGGAAGAAGCTGGCGACGATGATGTATTCCGCAAGTTGCGCAGCGATCTGACGGCGGCTAATTGCGAAATCACGGACGACGCTATTCGCGCGCGCATGGCTTTAGAGCTGACAGCAGCTCGTGAGGTCGTCTACGGCGCTTAAAGGCGATTACTCTATTGCGGGTTATTAGCAGCCGGGCAGGTGATATCAAAGCTCGGCTGATTTCTTTGCGCGACGGCTTGCAAGTTACGGATATGCATCGCCATAGATTGCGTATCATAGGACATATTTAGGCAGCCAAGTGTTTGCTTCGTGTCGCCGTCTACGATTGCTGCAAAGCCAGTCACACCCAACCACGTGTTATATTGTTCGACGAGGCCTCGGTCGAAGACAGTGTGCGCATTGCGCTCTCCATACCTTCCACCTGTGTCGAGGTGAACATATTCGATTCTAGGGTCTGAAAGACTGCGTAAAGCTTGATCCAGCGCGGGTTCCACAACTTTACACGGTGCGCAGTAATCTGCGCGAAACATGACAACATAGACGTCTGGCGTACCGTTTTGGTAAGCATTTGTCGTGCTACCCAAGCCAATTGCCAGTGCCAAAGCGCCGAGAGATGATTTTAGAATTTTTCTCATAGTCATATTCTTATCATGTCAGAGTGAATGTGACGTGAAAAGTTCAATCACGATCCAGTGAAGTCTAGTGTCCAGGGGAGTGGGTACGTCAGAATGAAAAAAAAGCCCGAAACCAAAGGTTTCAGGCTTTTCTCTAATCATATTCAGCTAGATCTATAGTCCGCCTGGATCAACATTATGTGCGGCAGGGCAGCGTGTTGTTTTCGTCGAGACCGATGCGCGACTTAGATAGGCTGAGCCTGAAGACGTAGACGCCATCTGACGGATTTTATCTGCCATTTCATTGGCTGTGAATGTTCCGTTGACGCATCCGATAACGCGCTTTGATTTTGCGTCCACGACAGCGGCGAAACCTGGAAGACCAACCCACTGGTTGAAGACAGGTACGATGTCGCGATCAAATGCTTCATGAGCGCCTTTTTCCCATTTTGCGGCCGTCGATGTGTCGATGACGACCTCTTCAGCGTTTACGCCAGAAATTGCCAAAGCAGAGGAAAGTTGTCCATCCAAACGCATGGAATTTGTGTCATCGCCGTTACGGAAGTTCACAACATATACGTCAGGTGACGCGGCAAAAACAGGTGCTGCAAAAGCTGTTGAAAGTACAGCGGCGGCTAGAAAGGAGGAGATGAGTTTCATGATTTCAATCCTTGGTCTCGGTTAGGTCTAGGGTTCACAATTATTATTATTGTTCTGCCCCAAGGTATAACGAGCATTGGTAAACAGCATCCGAATCACGTGTTAGGGTGTCGTTTAGGATGGTTTCCAAATACGTTAACTTTAACAGTAACGCATTGAATTTTCAGTCTTATTTTTTTTCATTTTTTTATAAAAATATACAGAGAAACGCAAAAAGCACCCGCGAAGGGTGCCTTTTTAAAACAATCTTAAGGACCTTATTGCCGCTGTCTTACAGAGCTGTAAGTGTCCTTAACGTAGATTAACCGTAATTAGGCGCCTCCGAAAACCCGTTCGAATATCGTGTCGACGTGTTTCATATGATAGCCGTCATCAAACATCGCGCGGATGTCTTCTTCGGAAAGTAAGGCGCGAACATCCTTGTCTTCCAGCAGTAAACCTAAGAATGCGCCATCGCCCGCATCGCCTTGTGTCCGAAACAACTCCCAGACTTGCATCGCATTGCGTTGAACCAAACGATAAGCGCTTTCGCGTTGCTCACCCGCCTGGGTGAGGGCGAGGAGGAACCGTTGGGAATTATGCAATCCGCCGAGTCGATCCATATTGGCTTTCATTTTTTCTGGATAGACAACAAGGTTTTCGATCACGCCAGCCAAACGATGCAGCGCAAAGTCCAAATGTACTGTGCTGTCTGGACCGATGCCACGTTCAACGGAACTGTGTGAAATATCGCGTTCATGCCAAAGCGTGACGTTTTCCATTGCAGGAACAACTGCCATACGCACAAGGCGAGCAAGTCCCGTTAGGTTTTCAGTCAGAACCGGATTGCGCTTATGCGGCATAGCCGAACTGCCTTTTTGACCTTTTGAGAAAAACTCTTCGGCTTCTAGGACTTCTGTACGTTGTAGGTGGCGAATTTCTGTTGCGATGTTTTCGATTGATGATGCAATCACACCTAGCGTCGCAAAATAGGCAGCGTGACGATCCCTTGGGATGATTTGCGACGAGACAGGCTCAATGCCTAAACCCATTTTTTCTGCGACATGGGACTCAACAAGTGGGTCGATGTTCGCAAATGTACCAATCGCGCCAGAGATTGCGCAGACCGCGATTTCTTCGCGTGCTGTGATTAGGCGTGTGCGCCCACGTGCCATTTCAGCATGGAACCGCGCAAGCTTTACGCCAAATGTCGTTGGCTCGGCGTGAATGCCGTGGCTACGGCCAATTGTAATGGTATGCTTATGCTCTTGAGCGCGCTTTTCCAGCGCAGCCAAAACGCGGTCCATTCCAACAAGAAGAAGGTCGGTTGCGCGCGCCATCTGCACTGAAAGCGTGGTGTCTAAGATGTCGGAGGAGGTGAAACCTTGATGGACGAAACGGGCATCGTCGCCGATGAAACTGGCAAGATGGGTTAGGAACGCGATAACGTCGTGTTTTACTTCGCGTTCAATTTCGTCGATTTTGGCAACGTCAAATTCAGCTGAACCGCCGCGGGCCCAGATGTTCTCCGCAGCAGACTTTGGAATAACGCCAAGTTCAGCCAAAGCGTCACAGCCATGCGCCTCAATCTCAAACCATATTCTATATTTTGAAGCCGCAGACCAAATAGCGGTCATTTCGGGACGGGCGTAACGTTCAATCATGTCAGACTCACCTATATATGCGCGACGCCTTGGACATCAGGCAGCGCGTCAGGTCAAGTCATTGGGTTACTCAAAAATCTGAGGCTCTTCGTTTCTAGCTTCCGCCGCCGCCCAATCTTTTGGAAGCGTGATCCGCACCATCATGTAAAAGAAAAATGCCAGGATATAAGCGCCAAAGGTGACATACATTGCCATACGTGTCGCATCCAATTCTGACGCTCCGCCTTTAAGGAAGAAATCGATCATGTAGCCTGCGAATGTTGGTCCGCCTCCAAGTGCGATCATGTTCAGAACAAAAAAGAAGAGGGCAGTTGACATCGCTCGCAAGCTAATCGGGGCCAGTGTCTGTGCGATTGCAAAACTTGGTCCAAGGTACACCCCTAGGCAAAGTTGTAAGGCCGCGCCGATTGCCAAATGCAAGACAACCGTCGGTGCCCAAAAAGCGGCAAGTGCCAGGGGAAATGCCAACATAATTGAGATCGCAGGGATTGTGCCGTAAGCTCGGATGTCCGTTTTTGAACGCCAATCGACAAGCTTTGCACCGAAATAGGTCCCAGCGACATAGAATGTGCCGTTGATAATCCCGATCCAGATGATGATCGTCCGAAAGTTGAATTCCGGATCTAGCAATCGAAGAAACTTCGTTTGGAAGCCCGACACAGCATAACTCGCAAAGCTCGCAAATGCGATTCCGAGAGCCATCCACCACCACGACTTAATAGACACGATTGTCATCACACCAGGCTGAATGCTCAGAAGGAATAGCGTCAATATGAAAGGTAAACCGAGGACTAAACCAAGCCAATGCGTTTTGCCTATCAGAACAGAAATAATCAGAGCAACAGCAAGACTTCCCAATATGGCTACGCGAGGTGTCAAGTTAGCTTGGGCTATTGCGGCTTTGATCGAAATATAGCCAGACGGGAGTTTTTTTGCTGACTCCATCGCTCCGCGTCGTGGTTCTCGAATGATGAGTTTGACGAGAAACGCTAAGGCAATGCCTGTTATGCCCAAAATTATGAAAATCCGACGCCAGTTGACTGTGTTTGGGTCGGCGCCGAGTAGGCTCGCCGTCAGGAAATAAGCGGACATGATGCCTAGGGGAATACCGAGGGAGTAGACGCCCAACGCACCCGCTCGCTCGTTCTTATTGTAAAAATCGGAAATCATCGAATGAGACGGGGGACTGCCGCCCGCTTCGCCGACCCCAACACCAATTCTAGCGAGTGCAATGTGCAGGAAGTTTTGGGAAAAACCCGTAAGAGCGGTGAATCCACTCCAAACTGCTACCGCTACCGAGAGAAGCGTAACCCGGTTCATTCGGTCCGCTAGGAATGCCAAGGGAATGCCCATTATTGTGTAAAAGGCTGCAAAAGCTAAGCCGATTAGGAGGCCGAGCTGCGTATTTGTCAGATCGAGGTCCGCTTGGATGAATGGAGCTAAAATGCCAACGATCTGGCGATCAATGAAATTGAACCCGTAGACCAAGGTTAGAAGAAGAAGGACTAAGGTCCGGTAGTTCTTTTTTGGACTGTCCGTCCCTGAATCTTTCATCACATTCCCCTTACTCTTTTTTTCACAAGAGAGACAAAGAGGTGAGGCGTCAAGTCACATAAGACCTAACATTTTAAAACTTGCGATTTCTTCACGTCCGATGATCAAATGGTCGTGTACAGAAATACCAATCGCATTGCAGGTCTCGACGATCATAAAGGTCATGTCGATATCGGCTTGGCTGGGGGTTGAGTCGCCGCTGGGATGGTTATGCGCCAAAATTATGGCTGTGGCTTCAAGAGCGAGGCCGCGTTTTACGATTTCGCGCGGGTAGACAGGGGCACGGTCAATGGTGCCTCGACCCAAGACTTCATCGACAATCAGTCTGTTCTTCCTATCAAGGAAAAGCACGCGAAATTGCTCTACTGGTTCATATTGCATGGCTGTGCGGCAGTAATCCAGCAATGCGGACCAGCTCGACAGAACAGGTCTCCCTAAAACACTTTTGCGGCCCATATGGGCGCTGATTGCGTGGAGGAGCTTGAGGTCGAGAGCCGTTTTTTCGCCGATGCCTTTGACTTCGGTGAGGCGATGGACTGGAGCGGCACAGACTTCACCCAAGTTTCCAAACATAGAGATTAGGTCTTTGGCGACAGGTTTGACATCCCGTCGCGGAATTGAATTGAACAGAAACAATTCTAGCAACTCATATTCTTGTAGCGCAGACGGTCCCGCATCGCGAAACCGCGCACGAAGGCGGTCACGATGGTCCGCGTAATGCGGTTTAGGTTTGGATGTCTCAGAGATAAGGCGGGCGGTGCAATCCAGTAGGGGAGCCTGTAAAAATCTCGGCGCCTGTAGCGGTTACACCGATAGAGTGCTCAAATTGCGCTGTAAGTTTCCGATCTCGCGTAACGGCTGTCCAGCCATCCGAGAGAATTTTTACGTCGGGGCGACCCAAGTTGATCATCGGCTCAATCGTAAAGAACATCCCTTCGCGCAGGACGTCACCTTCACCGGGTCTGCCATAATGAAGGATGTTCGGACTGTCGTGGAACAGCTTGCCTAAACCATGTCCGCAGAAATCTGTTACAACAGAACAGCGTTCGGCTTCTGCGAATTTCTGAATGGCATGTCCAATGTCGCCCGTGGTCGCGCCAGGTTTGACGGCGGCGATGCCCAACATAAGAGAATCATATGTGATCTGCGTTAAGCGTTCTGCTCGGCGATTTACTTCGCCTACGGGATACATGCGTGACGTGTCACCATGCCATCCGTCTACAATGGCCGTGACGTCGATGTTTACAACGTCGCCATTCTTCAAAGGCTTGTCATTTGGAATGCCGTGACAGACAACGTGATTGACGGATGTGCAGACCGTATGCTGATAGCCACGGTATCCTAAACAGGCTGGAACTCCACCGTGATCGAGGATGAATTCCATCGAAGCGCGATCAAGTTCTGCCGTCGTCACGCCTGGTTTCACCATCGGGACAAGCATGTCCAAGCATCGCGCCGAAAGCTGCCCCGCTTTACGCATACCTTCAAAGTCGGCGGCGCTGTGTATTTTAATGGCACCGTCGCGAATGTCCGGGGCGTTTGCTGCATCTACATAATTCATGACAGGCGATATAGGCCGCTCTTTGTCCTGTTGCCACCACAAATTCAGGGTTGTAACCGCGCAGCTATGACAAATACGAAAACAGTGACTGCAGGTGTTCTCTTGATTGGGGATGAACTGCTCTCGGGCCGAACCCAAGATACTAATTTGGGGGTCATTGCGAAATTTCTCGTGCCTCTCGGTGTCCAAATTAGCGAAGCTCGCATTCTGGCCGATAATGCCGATGTGATTCGCGATAGCGTTAAGGCGTTTTCTGAACGCTACGATTACGTTTTCACAACGGGCGGTATTGGACCAACGCATGACGACATAACGGCAGACTGCATCGCTGCAGCCTTTGATCTTGGGATTTCGGAACGCGAGGATGCGTTGGCGATTTTACGCCCGCTTTACGAAGGCCGCGACTTTAACGCTGCGCGTAGGCGCATGGCTCGAATTCCCGATGGTGCGTCATTGATCGACAATCCCGTGAGCAAAGCGCCCGGGTTCCAAACCCGCAATGTTTTTACCTTGGCAGGTGTCCCTCAGATTATGAAAGGTATGCTACCAGATATTGCTCATCGCATTAAAGGTGGACCGAAAGTCTATCAGATCACCGTGAGTACGTCTGAAATCGGGGAAGGGGACGCGGCGGAAGGCTTGGCACAAATTGAGGCCAATCATGCTGGCGTTTCCATCGGTAGCTATCCTTGGTTCAATAACGATCTGCGCGGCATAAATTTCGTTGCGCGTGGACAGGATGAATCGGTCTTGGAGGACGTAAGAATTGAACTTGAAGCTTTCGTAAAAACGCTCCTCTCGGGGTATTTGAGATAACTGCCCTATTTCTGCCCAAGTCCCACAGGTACAAGGCTTTAATATGACCCAAACGTGTCGCCTTTATTTGAGCTGGGGAGCTTCGCATGAGATATATCCTTCTTACCGCATCGATTTTCGCACTCTGCGCGTGTCAAACAACTGGGCCTGAGACTAAGTCCCGAAACGAAACAGCCCAATCCGATGTTGTCGTTACGACGGGAACGCGCCGTGCGAAAGTGGCTGGCTCTACACCATTTTCTCCTCCTCCTGTTCCTGCTGCAAATTATAGGGCTTGGGATGGCAGTGTTTCAGTTAGGTCTGCGCCCGCAATGGTGAGCCCCGTTCCGACAAGCACAAGCGCTGGCCAAACCGACCCATTCTCTGCTGCCATTGGGAATGGGCAGACTGTCGAGCTCGTTAATCCTGAGTATGAGACAATCACTGAGACGGTGGTTGTTCAAGATGCGACGACTGAGCTGGTCACTGTGCCTCCCGTCTATGGTGTGGATGGCACTATTTTATCACCTTCCAGAACAGTTGAACGCACGGTTCCCGCTGTCACAAAATCTCAATCTCGACGTGTTGCCAAGGGTGCGCCCCACTATGTCATCCGTGATGAAAGCGGCCAGATTATCCGCAAATTCGAAAGTCGAGACGAATTCGAAAAATTCAGCAATAATCCTTACAAACGCGTTGTCGACGCACCCGTTTCTACTTTTTCCTCAGATGTCGACACTGCCAGCTATACCTTAGCAAGAAGCTATCTCAATCGGGGTCAATTGCCCCCGCAAGACGCGATTCGAATTGAGGAGGTCCTGAACTACTTTGATTATGACTATGATATGCCGCGCTCAGAGAAGGTGCCATTCAAACCAACGATTGCTGTTGTTCCGTCGCCTTGGAACGCGCAGACGAAACTCGTTCATATCGGTGTGCAAGGATATGCGCCTCCCAAATCCAAACGTCCTCCTATGAACCTTGTGTTCTTGGTTGATATTTCAGGGTCGATGAAAGCGCAGAATAAGCTCCCAATGCTGCAGAAGTCTCTGTGTATTTTACTAGAGAATTTGAATGCACAGGACCGCGTTTCCATTGTCACCTATGGCCCGCGTATGGAAACCATTCTGGTGCCAACGGCAGGTAATCGAAAAGAAGATATCCGCGCGGCCTTGGCGCCGTTGCGCGCTGCTGGAGGGACCAATGGTGAGGCGGGATTGCAACAAGCTTACCGTGTTGCAGAGCAGAGCTTTATCAAGGGCGGTGCAAATCGCGTAATTTTGGCAACGGATGGCGACTTTAATATTGGGATTTCAGATGCGAGGGAGCTGAAGACTTTCGTTGAGGGTAAACGCGATAGTGGCGTCTATCTCTCTGTTTTGGGGTTTGGTAACGGTAACCTCAAAGACAACCGCATGCAGGCGCTGGCTCAAAATGGGAATGGCATTGCCTATTTTATTGATACCCTAAATGAAGCGAAGAAAGTCTTCGGGACCGATTTCTCTAAAAGCCTTGTGCCCATTGCTGATGACTTAAAGCTCCAGGTAGAATTCAATCGCAATCTTGTGTCTGAGT
>CALHXF010000105.1 GCA_938040095.1 uncultured Caulobacterales bacterium | reverse complement strand
ATGAAGATGGAAAACACCCTCCGCGCCGAAAGCAAATGCGTGATTGCAAAGATCAATGCGAAAGCGGGCGACAATCTCGCGGTTGATGAAATCATCATGGAATTTGTGACGGAGTAGGGGCAGTAACTCCCTCTCTTTTTGCTGTCATTGCAAGACTTGTTCTTGCAATCCACCAGTAGTTACTCTTGGATCACAAGAACAAGTCTTGTGATGACGACCTAGTTTAGGGAAGCGCCATATGCGCAAAGGTTACGTTTATTTGATGGCCTCAACGCGCAACGGCACTTTATATCTTGGCGTTACCACCGATCTTCCGCGCCGTGTTTGGGAGCATCAAACCAATCATGACCCGAAGAGTTTTACAGCGATGAACAAGGTTCATACCCTTGTCTGGTTCGAAGATTATGACCTGATTGTCGACGCCATCCAACGCGAGAAAACGATGAAGGGGTGGCCGCGCGCTTGGAAAATAAATTTGATCGAGCAGGTAAATCCAAAATGGTATCCTCTTCATCCTGAAACAGGTGAGTTTCAACTGGAATAGAGTGGGGAATTTGAAACTCTTTCCCGCCTTTCACTGATATTTATACGTTTATTCTCAATGACTTACCCCTAACATCAAGAGAATGATCCCCGCCATCGAAACCTGTGATAATTTATCCTAGTTCTTTCGGACATGGGACAGGCAAGTATACGTGGCTGGCTGGTATCGAGGGACGGTGTGCTTATTTGCGTGGGGTAACGTCTGCGTAGGGGAGCCTGATGGTGTGAGCTGAACTGTCTGTAACGACAGGATATAAATTCCGGCCGCCATCCGCGAACACCGCCGCAGGATTCACCTTGCGTAAAACATTTTTCTACTTCGGTACTCCGTCGCGAGTGTCGATCCTGCGGGCGTCCCAATTTATCTGGAAACGCACTTCGGCAGACCCCCCCTTGAAGCAAAGGTGATGGGCTGTGGACGATTTCGCATGCGCCGAAAACGTCTCCGCTACACCCTCCAAATCAAACGCAAGTGGATAAAATCACGTTTCTTACGGAACCGTGACAAAATATTGACTCTGGCGTTAAGGTTTGCTAAAGGAAATGAATGCGGAAGATAACCAAATCCCTGAGATTACTCAAATTTAGACGAATAGAGTCATAATCTTCACTATATTCGTTCCCGTGGTTTTAAACCTCGGACGTTAAGTCTTCCAACCCGCGACAATCAGAAATCTTTAAAGGTCATTATGCTTTACCTCGACAATCGCCCGCTAAACCCGACCCGTCGTCATGCTGCCAATGGACCCGATCGCTTTTACCAATGGCGTGGTTTCTTTGACGATAACACGGATTTGGATGATATTGTTCAGATCATCGAGAAGGAATTCACGGCGGAATATGAGTCCGACAATCTCGACAAATATTTCCTTCTGCCAGGTCGTTCGAACACGATCACAACGCTTTGCGATGATGAAACGCTCGAAGTTCACACCATGATTTCAGCGCAGGGTCCGATTGAGCAATGGGAACGTAGCGTGAAGACGACCTTCCCAATGAAACGAACAACCGCGTCCATCATCGGTACATATGTGCCAAAGTTCCGCGGGTCATGTTCATCTGTTGCGGATGCGGCCAGCCTGACGGATGCTTTGTCCAAGAAGTCTCGCTATTATGAAGCCACTTTGAAGCGCCGTAAATTCGAGCGCAATGGCGTCTCTGCCGAAGTCGAAACGATTACCGTGAATGGCAAAGAGAAAATCTCTATCGCCTTGCGTAGTGAAGATTCGATGGCGCTCTCACGTGAAGTCGATGCACTTGGCCTTAAAGGGACACCAAATGTGCATTTCGGAGCTTATCTCAACGATCTTTAGGCGAACCCCCACTTAATTTCATAGCCAATAGAATAAGGCGCGGCGTGTGACTTGCACGACCGCGCCTTATGTTTCAGATCAGACATATCATGCGCGAATCCGATCCGAAAATACTTACCGCCGCCGCCGCGATCCCACTCGACTCTGAGACAGGGTTGCCGCCACTGCCAAGCGGCGTCGCGCCATTCAAACCACCATTCTTGATACGACACCAGTTGGTGCAAACGATCTTGGCCAGTTTGAAATTCCGTAAACGCGGTGCAAACCCGATGGTGGATGCGGGCGAGGATATGATCCTCACCTGCGACGACGGTGTTCGACTAAAGGGCAACTACTCACCGCATCCCGACAACAAAGCCCTCGTGATTTTCCTACATGGCTGGGAAGGGTCCCAAGACAGCACCTATGTCGTGACGGCGGGCCGCAGGGTTTATGAGCGTGGGGCCTCTGTCTTCCGCCTGAACTATCGGGATCACGGTGACAGCCACGACCTAAATGAAGGGTTGTTCTACTCGACGCTGTTCAACGAAGTTTTTGACGCGGTGAAACAAGCTGCAAAACTTTCCAAAGGGGTCCCCGTCTATATCGTAGGTTTCTCATTGGGTGGAAATTTTGCGTTACGGATTGCACGGTCATTGCGTGATCTCACGATTGATAATCTCAAACATATCTTCGCGATCAGTCCCGTCGTTGACCCGTGGGGCGCTGCGCCATTGGTTGATTTGAATCCAATGTATCAGCGCTATTTCCTGAAGAAATGGACGCGGTCCTTGAGAAAGAAACAGGCGCTTTATCCGCATCTCTATGATTTCAAAGAGCTGCTTTCGCAAAAGACGGTTTTGGGACTGACGGAACGACTTCTGCCTGCTTATTCCGAATTTCCTGATATGAAGTCGTATTTCGACTCTTACCGCGTGGATAAATGGGATTTAGAAAATTGTCCGGTGCCGATTTCTTTGATCACGGCGGCTGATGACGGCATGATCCCGGTCGAGAACCTGATCGGTCTGAAGTTAAATCATAAAACACGTCGAATTATTCATGCGCATGGCGGCCATAATGGATTTTTCCAATCTTTAATGGGGCCGACGTGGTATGATGATTATGTTGAACAGATTATGGATGAAAACATCGTATGAAACTCCTCTATATAGTTGTGGCAATCATGGCCCTCTTCGTGGGACTTGGTATATTTAGTCAAAAAGGTGAGGCTCCAGGTTTGCAAAATAAACGTTTGAAAGATCCAGGCAGTAAGCCCAACGCGGTGTCATCCGAAGAGGGTGTCCAGCCCGAACGCGCCGTCGCACCGTTAAACGCCAAATTCGAAGACGTCGCGAATGCGATTGAAGCCACAGGCGGGACAATCACATCGCGCACAGATGATTATCTCACCGCGACATATATGAGCCGAATTTTTAAATTTGTAGATGACGTTGAGGTCCGCAGCGAAGGGGCGCTGTGTCACATTCGGTCCGCCAGTCGTGTAGGCTATTCTGATCGCGGCGTGAACCGCAAACGCGTCGAAATGATCCGTGCGCATTTGCAATCGGCATCGTAAAGCCGCTCGTAGAAATACTAAATCACGTTTTTTGACGCTGATTTCAAGGAACACAGAATATGCCAGAACAGCACCTTAAGCCTAAAAAAGTTGATCATCCGCGCGTGAAAGAACTCGTACGGGAGTTGCTGATTGCGCTGGGCGAGGATCCTGATCGTGAAGGCTTATTGGAAACACCGCGCCGCATTGCAAATTTTTGGCGTGATTTTATCGAATATGAAGCGGGCAAGTTGGACACGACATTCGCCTCTGTGCGTCACAATCAAATGGTGGCTGTCACGGGCATGCGGGTGTGGTCGATGTGCGAACATCACATGCTGCCGTTTTGGTGCGACGTATCGATTGCTTACATCGCGGATGACAAAGTTTTGGGTCTGTCCAAATTCGCTCGTATTGCGCATAAGAATGCGCATGCCTTGAGCCTACAGGAGAAATTGGTAGCTGACATTGCAGATGACGTGATGGGTATTTTAGGAACAAAAAATGTCGCCGTTATGGCTAAAGGTGAACATCTTTGTATGACAATGCGCGGTATTCAAACGCCGCATAGGATGATTTCATCTGCGCTAGATGGTCAGTTTCTAAAAGCTGAAACGCGATCGGAGTTTTTTGATTTGGTAAACGCAAGCGAACGTTGAGGTTAGAATTTCAAGTATAAAGACTTGGCGATTTAACGTCTGGCAAACAAAGAGAGATAATCATGACGAAACTAACCGGAAGATGCCTGTGTGGCGACGTAACGTTTGTTGCTGATGGTGACATCGCGATGCAAGGGAATTGTCATTGTACTGATTGCCGTCAGTCCAGTGGTGCGGCCTTTGCGACATTGGTTTTCATGAATGTTGCAGACGTAGATGTCTCTGGCGAAGTGAAGGCATTCGATCATGTGGTCGATAGTGGCAATACGCTCACAAAAACCTTCTGCCCCAAGTGTGGATCGCAGCTCTTTACCTCCAATAAAGCGCGCCCTGATTCAATTGGTATTCGGGCAGGAACATTGAACGAGCATGAAGAGGTGAAACCGCAGTTCAACGTTTATGCGAAATCGAAAATGAGCTGTACACATCTTGATCCTAACATTCCCGCATTTGACGGTATGCCAGGCTAGCTAGGGTTTCAGCAAGGCATGATAGGTTTCGCCAACATAAATTGGTGTGCCTGTTGCCATGATTTTCTCGATCCAGAGTTTATCTGACTTATCCATAGACGGATTTGGCGCGCGTAGAATGACTTGTCGAATACGATCGGGGTGGCGTTGAATTGTATCGTGATAAACGCGCGCGTCATGCTGTCCTGTGTCTCCGATCAGGATGAACTGCAGGCCAGAGTTTGCAGCTAAGATCGTATCGATAGATCGCGTCTTCCGGCTATTATGGTTCTGATTGACGATTTTCTTCTTTGAAATACCTAAGTCACGCAGAAACTTTGGACCTCGGATCAATCCCGCTCTGTCAAAAATTTCTGATAGGAAAGCGTGTAAATTCCAAGGCGATGAGCTGACGTAGAAGACTGGATTTACATTGTCATGAAGGGTTTTAATCAACTCGACGGCGTCAGAGAAGACAAGACGAGATTCAGCGCTGCCCGTCAGGGAATTCCAAAGATTTCGTAAGAGACTCCACGTCTCTGTTTTAATCAACGTATCGTCAATATCGGAAATGATGCCATATTCAGCCTCAGATGAGGGCAGTAGCGCCGTTAGTGACCCGGGTTCATCATGGTCATTGAAATAGCACTCAAATGCGATCCAGCCTTGGGTGTCAGAGGGACGCGGCAAGTTGATTTCGAAATAACCTTCTTCATCGGTGAGGGTTTCCAACCCCTCACATTGGACGCATATATTCTCTAGCTCTCGCGTGTTGAAAAGAGCAGCCATCGCTTTGAAATTTGTCCAAATGGTCGGGCTATGTTTCGCAGGCGTTTTGCCCTTATCAGGCCGTCGGCTTAACACTCGGCCGCGCAGGACAATTTTATCTTCCGTGGCGTAGCCGAAATAGGGGTCGATTTCCGCAGGGCCGAATTTGCGCTTTGGGCGCAGGACTTTAAAGCCCCGACCACAAGCGGCTGCGAATTCTGCAATGCGACCAATCATGGGCGACCTACCGACTTGTCCCAGGCAACGGCCCAGACGTGTGAAAATCTCTGCGATGGCTCACAAAGACACGAAATTATCTCGGAGGGTTACACTGACTCACGCTGAAAGATCAATGTCCACTCTATCGGATTCAAGTCTTCCAGAAATTATGCGCCTTGGCTTAAACGTGTATTCACAACTTCAAGGACTTCCAGAACTGCGTCTGGGATATTTGTGCCAGGTGGAAAAACCGCTTTTGCGCCCATCTCTTTCAAAGTTTCGATATCTTCGGGTGGAATGACCCCTCCGACAATAATGAGAATGTCCTCGCGGGCTTTAGCTTTCAGTGCATCTCTCAATTCTGGCACCAGTGACAAGTGACCCGCCGCGAGAGAACTGGCCGCGATAACGTCAACGTCGGATAAGATACCGAGATCAGCAGCTTCCGCGGGTGTTTGGAATAGGGGTCCTATGACGACATCGAATCCGATATCAGAGAAGGCTGTTGCAACGACTTTCTGACCGCGATCATGACCATCTTGCCCCATCTTCGCGATGAGTAATTTGGGTTTCCGTCCTTCGAGTTCTGTGAAGGCGTCGATACGAGATTTCGCAGCTTTGAAACTTGGGTTTTTCTCATCGAAAGCGCCTGCATATACGCCTTGAACGCCCGTAGGTTTCGCAGAGAAGCGGCCATAAATTTTCTCGAGCGCATCAGAAATTTCACCAACAGTCGCTTTCTTGCGAGCGGCGTCCACAGCAAGGGCGAGGAGATTCCCCTCTCCAGTATCGGCAGATTTCGTCAACGCATCTAAAGCCGCCATTGTGGCCTCTGTGTCACGGTCAGCCCGCAATTGCTTCAGCCTTGCGATTTGTCCCTGACGCACGGTGGCATTGTTGACTTTTAGGATTGGAATATCGTCTTTCTCATCGGATAGATATTTGTTCACGCCGACAACCGTTTGCGCGCCGCTATCAATTCTGGCTTGAATGCGCGCCGCGGATTCTTCGATACGAAGCTTCGGAATGCCCGCCTCAATCGCAGCGGCCATACCGCCTAAAGCTTCGACTTCTTGGATACGCGCGAGGGCCTTAGCTGTTAGGTCATGCGTCAGGCGTTCAACATAATAACTGCCCGCCCAAGGGTCGATTTGTGCGGTGTGCTTGCCCTCTGTCTGGAGGAAAATTTGTGTGTTCCGTGCAATCCGAGCTGAGAAGTCGGTAGGTAAGGCGAGGGCTTCGTCTAGGGAGTTCGTGTGGAGAGATTGCGTCCCGCCATCAACCGCTGCCATTGCTTCAATATGTGTGCGGCCAACATTGTTGAACACGTCCTGCGCGGTCAATGACCATCCTGAAGTCTGGCAATGCGTCCGTAGCATGTTTGATTTAGGGTTCGTTGGATTGAACGTTCCGATTAATTGCGCCCAAAGAAGGCGAGCCGCGCGGAGTTTCGCAACTTCCATGAAATAATTCATGCCGACGGCCCAGAAAAATGACAAGCGCGGGGCAAAACGGTCGATGTCCATACCTGCGGCGATACCCGTTCGTACATATTCCAAGCCATCTGCGAGCGTGTAACCTAGCTCGATGTCCGCCGATGCGCCGGCTTCTTGCATGTGATAGCCAGAGATCGAGATCGAGTTGAATTTTGGCATATGCTGGCTGGTATGGGCAAAAATGTCAGAGATGATCCGCATGCTTGGTTTTGGAGGGTAAATGTAAGTGTTCCTGACCATGAACTCCTTGAGGATATCATTTTGGATCGTCCCCGCCAGTTTCTCTTGCGAGACACCTTGTTCTTCTGCGGCCGCAATATAGAGCGCGAGAACAGGCAAGACAGCACCGTTCATTGTCATGGAAACGGACATCTTATCGAGCGGTATTTGATCAAATAGAATCCGCATGTCGTAAATACTGTCAATGGCGACACCCGCCATGCCGACATCCCCAGGAACGCGAGGATGGTCGCTATCGTAGCCGCGATGGGTGGCCAGATCGAACGCGACCGAAAGACCTTTTTGACCCGCTGCTAGATTGCGTCTGTAAAATGCATTTGAATCTTCGGCGGTAGAGAAACCGGCATATTGCCGCACCGTCCAAGGACGTTGAACATACATGGTTGGGTAGGGGCCGCGGATATATGGTGCCAATCCTGGACGTGTATCGGCAAATGGAAGATCACCAATGTCGCTTGCGTTATATTGATGGCGAATATCTATACCTTCTGGTGAAGCCCAGCTTTCACCAGTCTTGAAGGTACCTTGCGAGGCGCCAAGGTCTAGTTTTGTGAAATCAGGATAGGTCATGACCGGACCTTAGAATTTATCGTACTTGGAGTTTTGACATTTGTTGCGGGGTGCAATGTTACGCCTAAAATTGGCTCTTTGCGTGTTTCCCGAGCCAATTGAGATGCGGTTAAGTCCGCAGTGTATTTACCGCTTTCTACATATGTTCGAATACCGCCATTTTCTTCGATAATTTGGAATGCAGTCCAAGCAGCTTGAGCGAGCGCGTCGGTCATATGCTCGTGCCAGAAACTTCCATGCGCGGCATCAGCAACTTGACCCAGGTGGCTTTCTTCCATCATCATTAATTGCATATTTCGGGCGATGCGATGGGCGAAGGGTGTTGCCCCTCCCAGACTGTCTGTGAAGGGGCGCGTTGTAATCATATCAGCACCGCCAATAACCGCTCCAAAACCCGCACTCATAACGCGCAGAAGGTTTGTCCAAGCGTCTTCAGATTGCATCATGCGTAATGAGGTCACAGCACAAATCGGAATGGCCGATCCGTCAACGCCAAAGGCCTCCGCTATGCGCTGCGTGACCCTGCGGGTCGCTCTGATTTTTGCAATTGTCAGATGCGAATCTCTGTCAGCCGCGACTTCGATAATCAGGTGTTGGCACGTAACATCAGGTCCATAAGTCCGCATCGCATCTGCGAGCTGTGCAGCGAGGCCTGCAATTTCCTGCACATCTGTACCGCCTTGTTCGTGGATCGCGCAAGACGAAAGCGCCATGAGCTTCCAACTTTCAGGGACGTGCTCGAGACTAGATTTTATCGCATCTTGATCTTCGATTGGGTCTAGTCCGCCCCAGATGGTGGCCTCAGAGAGTGCCGGAATGGACAATACATATGTAAGACTTGCGGCATTACTCGTCTTCGGTGCAAATTGAATGGGGACGAGGTTTGTGAACACGCCTTCCAAAAGACGTTTCAGATCGGTTCGGTTGTTCAGGTATTCGCCATTCTCAATTCGGACAGCGCTTGCGCCACCCTTCAGATTTTCCAAGAGTTGAGTATTTGCATGGTCAAGGTCCGCGCCTCTGACGGGTGCTGTGATATGCCAGGCGCGGCCTTCCAATTGAGGGAGGTCCGTTCTGGCTAAAGGCGTGAGGCTAGATGGAAGATCAGCCGCACTCATCAGTGGTCCGCGTACTAGACCATCCTCTGTCTGACAAATGAGGTTTTTAAACACGCCACCGCTCAAGCCTGAAACGGCTATGTCCTGCCAATCGGCGCGCGTGGTTTGGGTGAAATCGGATTTCAGCTTTAGGTTTGACATGAGACCTTGTTTAAACTCTGGGGCCAGCGGTTCAACGTTTTCTGTGCCACATGGCGGATAAAGATCAAATTTCTGTGTGTTCTTTATAAAGAACGACGGGTTCCCTATATAGAATATTGAAACGCCGCACGTGCGAGTCTATTGGGCGCGCAAAATGTAATTTGAATACGGAATACATCACTATGTCTAATGCCCCTACAGAAGAAAAAGTACTGTCGGTAGAACACTTCACCGACCGCCTTTTTGCTTTTACGATCACGCGACCCGCATCCTTTCGTTTTCGGACAGGAGAATTCGTGATGATTGGCCTACCAAAGACAGAGGACCAAAAGCGTCCAATTATGCGGGCTTATTCCATTGCCTCTCCCGCTTGGGACGACAAGTTAGAGTTCTACTCCATTAAGGTCGAAGATGGACCATTGACGTCTCGCCTTCAAAAAATTGAAGCTGGAGATACGGTTCTATTGAGCCGCAAGCCTGTCGGAACTTTGGTCTTGGATGCCTTGTTGCCAGCTAAGCGCTTGTGGATGTTTTCGACAGGTACAGGGTTCGCGCCTTTCGCGTCTTTAGTACGCGACCCTGAGACTTATGAGCGATATGACGAAGTTATCGTGACACATACGTGCCGCGAGGCGAGCGAGTTGGAATACTCCCAACGCCTCGTCACCGATCTGATCAATGATCCTTTGGTCGGTGAGATGGTTGTCCGCGAAGATGGTACGCCGCGATTGAAACTCATCACATCTTTGACGCGCGAAGATCACCCCGTCAAAGGCCGGATTACCACACTGCTTGAAACGGGTCAGTTGTTTGAAGAGGCAGGAACGGCGCCTCTCAATCCTGAGACAGACCGCGTGATGATTTGCGGGTCGAAAGATATGATTGATGACACAGCAAAGCTTGTTGAAGGTTTCGGTCTGACCGAAGGGTCAAACTCAAAACCTGCAGAATTCGTGGTAGAGAAGAGCTTCGTAGGTTAATATCCAAAATCACCAAGGGTGAGAAGTGACAGTCGAATTCCGATTCCTTTTTGATTTCGGACGGCGTCATTGCTGAAGGCATTTCTTGAATACAAAATTTCGATTAGCGTACAATCGTCTTTATACCGTAAGCCAAGACCCATTGTACGTGTTCTGCCAGCATCAAGATCGTGGTTGGCTTGGAATGAGGTGCTCCAATTGTCTGTGAGGCGCAGGCGAACATTGCCTGAAATTTCCTCAGGCGGAGCACCAACTGTTGTGTTCAACTGCCGTGACGCATCGTTAAGTTTGAAATATCGCGCACCCGCACTAACCCATTTTGTCTTTAGGTTTAATTGCGAATCGATCCGTGTGAAATCTTTCGTATCTTCATTATAACGCACCCGCGTTTGCGATTTCACGAGTCGACCAAGTTGGAGCGTTGCTTCGCCAACGATGTCAGATTGTTTACCCTCTAGCCCTGAGCCCAGCAGAAATCCGCCATTTGCACTGGAAAGACCGTCGATGGCCGTACCATTTGATCCAGACGAGAACGATTGTCCTGCGAATATTTCTGCTGAACTTCGTGTGCCCCAATTTGCAGCCACGCTACCGCCAACATCAATTCTTGTGCCTTCTTGCCAGAAATCAAAGCCAGATGATTTGTTTGATTGCCACAAGAGTGCCCCATCGAGATCCGCGTTTCCTGCGTCTTCGGCAAATTCATTTACTGCGCCAACCGAAAATTCCTCAAGCTTTGCATCGCCAAAGCTTTGCGTAACTTGAACACGAGGTTCCAAAGTCCAATCAACTTTGTCCCCGACCTTAATGAAGGGATATCGAATATCGACACCTGCCTGACCCAAGACACGCGAAAAATCGGGGTCTTCGACATTTGGGTTAATGTCTGAATCTGCACCAATCGCGATATAATCGGTGCGAATGTTCCCGAATGGTTTAACTTCAACTCCACCCGGCGCGACCCACGACTTACTGTAATCTAATGCAGCTGTAGCCCGCGTGTAATCTGATCCTGTTTTCCGTGTCAGAACTGTGATGTTACTGGAGGCTTTTAATCTGCCACCGACAACAGGGTCATTGATATAGTGTTCCAATTCAACGCGAGGCGCGAGTATAGGGAGAAGCCCATCATCTGAAGTTGCGACTGTAAATCTTCCGTCCGCGCGTTCGGCAATCCTGTCACGTAAGCCTTGGAAGCCTACCGATGAAACTGTAACGGATGTGTTGTCATCCTGACCAATAATGAAGGCTTGGGAGGTGTTTCGAAGCGACTCACCCTCATATAGACCCTGCGTTTTGCGTTGTTCGTCAAGGCTGTAGCGTGCAAGGTAATTATCGTCCGTCGTGAACTGTAGCCCGAATCCATAGGTCCAAAAATCTGAGGGTGCGAATAGGCCTTTAGCAAAGAAATGACTGCGCCAACGTTTCCCTAGCGGAGCTAATTCAGGATTTGTAAACAAAGTTGGATCGTTAAAGGAATTGCCGTCACCATCAAAAGCGCTACCGTAGGTGAAACTGCCGTCGACTTCGATCCGTCCCGTATGAAATTGCCGCGCAAATTGGTACTCCACTAGGGGATTAACCTTGCTGTAAACGTGCGGAGTAATTGTTGCTTCCGTGTAATCGTCGATCGCCCAATAATAGGGAACTTTGGCGTTGAAACCTGTCGATTGTGAATACCCAGCGAACGGCGTGAGGATACCACTCGCGCGATCTGCGCTGGGATCGGGATGCGCTAGGAACGGTGTATAAAACACGGGCAGACCAAATAGTTCAAAGGTCGCGTCGCGATATTGAACCGTGCGCGAACCTTCGTCCTGGGTTACCTGTCGGGCTTTGATGCGCCAGCTTGGGTTTGGCTTTTCCGCGCAAGTCTTACAGGCGGTGTAATAAGCATTATAAAGCTCCATTTCGCCGTCTTTGCCACGTGCGACGAAGCGGGCAGCCGTTACGGCTCCATTTGGAAGTCGTGCAACAAAGCCGGTAGCCGTTCCTGCTTCGAGTTCATTCGAGAGCTCTAACTTATCCGCATATTGTGAACTTCCGTCGGCCTGAACCAGAACAACATTCCCAGATGCGATAACCTGACCTGTCTCAAGGTTATAGACGACGCTGTCAGCGCGGAGGGTTCGATCTTGGTATCGACCTTCGACGCTGCCTTCAGCGGTTAAGATTTGTGTGGCTTCATCATTGGTGAGCGTGTCAGCTTCCAGATAGATGATGTCAGGGTCCCAAAAAGGACTATTCTCAGCGAGTTTTAGGTTTGCATTCGTGCGCGTCACATTCCCAAGTTGGGCATAGCTCGGAACAGCACTCGCGAGGCTCATCAGAACCGCCAAAGGGGCTGCGGTTTTTAGCCAAAAATATTTCGATGTATATTTGGCCAAGGTATCCCTGTCATCCAGTCCGCGCTAAACTCTTCTGCGGCTCTAGCGGAGCGTCGCGTCGCGGTCCATCGGCTTTGCCGTGATTTTCTGCTATATCGCGATTAAATAACGCTCATTTAACTCACACGTCTAAAATTGCGGCTATCTGAAAGTTTATAGAGGCGATTCAACTTGATCTGTAGAACATGGCCGCTGACGCATTTTCGGTTTTATTGGGCAGAAACTTAAAGCGCAGGGTAGCCAGACCACCGTTTGACGGTTTTCATGACGAGGCTAGATTGAATGCCACTGACGTGTGGTAAGGCGGCAATGGTTCGACGGTAAATGCGTTCGTAATCCGCCGTATCCGGTGCTGCGACTTTGATCAGATAGTCAGCCTGACCTGTCATGAGGTGACATTCCAAAACTTCGGGACGCGACAGGGCGGCTTTTTCAAAGGCAGATAGAATCGCTTCACTCTGGCCTTCCAATGTGACCTCGACATAGAAGGTCATCGCAAACCCAAGTTTTCTGCCATTCAATCGCGCAGCATATCTTTCGATCAAGCCTTTGTCTTCCAGTAGTCCAATTCTGCGATGGCAGGCAGAGGGTGACAGGCCAACTTTCTCTCCAATAGTGGCAGAGCTTTGCCGGCAATTCATTTGAAGCTCGTGCAGGATTTTACGGTCAATATCTGAGATGGTCATAATTCGTATCAAGTTTTGCGTATCTTCTCGGATTATATCCTAAAAAATATGATTTTACCAAGCCGGAAACGTAAAATTTCTCGAATTGAATCGCGTATTCTTTGGATGTTGCAGGTCTAAGGAGAGTCTCATGCGCATTGGTGTCCCAACAGAAATTAAATCACAAGAATATCGCGTCGGATTAACCCCCGAATCTGTCTCTGAACTTGTGGCCGATGGTCACGAGGTTTGGGTCGAAGCCTCGGCTGGCGCTGGGATTGGCAGCTTGGATGAACATTACGTCTCTGCAGGTGCGACCATTAAGGACACGGCCGCTGAAATTTTTGCGGGTTGCGAGATGATCGTCAAAGTCAAAGAACCGCAAGCCGTTGAGTGCGCGATGCTTCGTCCTAGTCAAATTCTTTACACTTATCTACATTTGGCCCCTGATCCTGAGCAAACGCAAGCTTTGATGAAATCGGGCGCTATTTGCATCGCCTATGAAACGGTCACAGATGACAGCGGTGAGCTACCACTGCTTAAACCGATGAGCCAAGTTGCGGGTCGATTGGCGACTCAGGTCGGGGCGACAGCGCTCCAAAAATTGGGCGGTGGACGCGGTGTGTTGCTCGGTGGTGTGCCAGGTGTTGCATCAGCAAAAGTGGTTGTTATCGGTGGTGGTGATGTTGGCTATAATGCGGCTCTAATGGCGATTGGTATGCAGGCGGATGTGACAATTTTAGAGCGCTCGAACAAAGTTATGGAAAAGCTCTCCTATGAGTTCGGAAATCGAGCGCAGGTTCGTCGTTCCACACCCGACGCGATGGCGCGGTTATTGGAAGACGCGGATCTCGTAATCGGTGCGGTTTTGATTCCTGGCGCTGCGGCTCCGAAACTCGTGACGCGTGAGATGCTCTCGACAATGAAAGAGGGCGCGGTTCTTGTTGACGTCGCCATCGATCAAGGCGGGTGTTTCGAAACGTCGAAAGCCACAACCCATGCGGACCCGACCTACATTGTCGACGGCATTGTCCATTATTGCGTGGCGAATATGCCAGGTGCAGTGGCGCGGACGTCGGCCTATGCGTTGAACGGGGCAACCCTGCCTTACGCTAAACGGATTGCGCGAATGGGATGGAAAGACGCCATGCGAGAAGATAACCATCTTCTGAACGGGTTAAATGTTTGCGAGGGTAAATTAACAATCGAAGCTGTTGCTCAGGCACAAGGTTTAAAGTGGGTTGAGGCTAAATCGATCCTCTAAATGCTCTCAATATTATATTCGATCCAATGGCGATATTTCTCCCCAGGCTGCAGCAAGCTATCTTGAGCGAAATTTATGTCATTGGGTCGAAATTGCGATTCAAGCGCAATTCCCGACCTTGAGTTTGGGAGGCCATCCCCCGTGTATATTTGAAGATCAGGAAGAGAGCTTGAAACCTTTAAGGTTGTGCCGTTGGCGCTCAGGCGCGCGTCTCCCACCTTGACGTAGTTTTCGTCCATTCGGAGGCTGCCCAACGGTATCTCGTTTCTGAAATCAAAGCGTGTTCCATTAACCGATATTGGTTGGGCGCATTCGAGTTGTGTTGTGTGGGATGAATCAACGCTTAATGTGTGGCCGTCAACTCGCCCCTGTCCCAATAAATTCCAGTAGGGGTGCCATGTCATGTTTACGGGGGTTGGCCGCGTTGTCTCCGCCTCCATTTCCAGCCTAAGCGACATGTCGTCGACAGATATTCTGAGTGTCACGTTGAGTTCGCCAGGGAATCCTTGGTCTCCATCAGGTGAGGTATGCCGCAGAACGAGGGTGTCATCATCAATGGAAGTAGACCAGACTTGCGAGTCAAACCCTAGCGGTCCGCTGTGGAGATTGGTTTCAGCATCCGTGGGGGTGAGGGGAAAGCGCTCTCCACCGATCTCGAATGTCGAAGGAGTAATCCGATTGGCGTTACGTCCAATGATCCGACCCAAATATGCCGTATCTAAGAGATAGCTCTCAATGGCTTCATGACCCAGTACAATGTTGCGCCCGTCGGGTAAGTACAGGGCTTGCAGCGTTGCCCCATAATTTAGGATGGAGGCCCTTAATCCTTGCTTACCCGTTAGCTCAAAGGCGGAAACGGTTTGACCTTCCGTCGTGGTTCCAAAATATCGTTCATTTATCATCACCCTGCCATAACTTGCCAAATGCGACACGCAAGCTATCAATGGCAAAAAGGAGACCCTAAATGAACGCTCAAACTGAAAACAAACCTCTCGCTGCGCTTGACCAAATGGCCGGTTTCAGCATTCCTGACCCCACTGAAATTGAGCGTTTGGAAGGCAAAGTCTCTGCGACGGAATGGCAAATCCGTAAGAATTTAGCGGCAACCTACCGTCTTTGTGCGATGCACGGTTGGACCGATCTTGTCTTCACGCACATCTCTGCGCGGTTGCCAGATGAAGACGGGGAACATCGTTTTCTGATCAATCCATACGGCGTGATGTTTGATGAAATGACTGCCTCCGCCCTCGTGAAAATTGATGGGAGCGGCAAGGTTTGCCAAGATACGCCATATTTCATCAACCCAGCAGGTTTCACAATTCACTCGGCTGTCCATAATGCGCGCGCAGATGCCGGCTGCGTGATTCACGTTCACACACCTTATGGTATGGCCGTGAGTGCCCAGAAAAAAGGTCTGCGCCGTTATACGCAAATGTCGATGCAAGTTTATAACGACCTCGCGTATCACGACTATGAAGGCATCGCCTTGGAGCTAGAGGAACGTGACCGTATCGTGGCGAACCTGGGTAGCAAATCGCTCTTGATGCTACGCAATCATGGAACGCTGACGTTGGGGCCAAGTTGTGGGACGGCTTTCCTTAGGATGTATTTCCTTGAGAACGCCTGCAAAGCACAGATTTTCGCACAAAGCGTTGGCAGTGAAGGTGAACTGATCGAAGAACCTGAAGAGATGGGTGATCGCGTTTATATGCAGGGGGCTGCGGCATTTGTACCTGGGATGGGTGATAATTTGGTATGGCCTGGCCTGATGCGTAAACTGGCGCGCACAAATCCAGGACATGAGCACTAAGCTCCCACGTCATTCAGGATGAGAGGCTATCCGCCTCTCATCCACATAATCCCCGTAAATCTACACCATTAACGTTTCAGTTAGCCACACGGTTGAGTTGACAGGCCAAGCTCATAACTTAATGTATTTCGGGGATAGACGAGGCGCTATTCCTACGATTCGACTTAGAAAATACGCAGACATCCCGCGTTAGTATGATTTTCACCACCTTTGGCGAAATCATATGATATATCGGAGGATCTGGCACTATGTCGATGCGCTGGGGGGCCTAGGGGAAGATATTACAATGAAATTTTTGAACGCAGTCTTGGCTTTGAGCGTCGTTGGCGGAAGTGTTGTAATTGCGCAATCTGCGACAACGCAAACGCCCCCAGAAGTCGTCGATAGTTACCCGAAGCAAATTCTAAAAAAACGTGCGGATGAAAGACGCAAGGCTGCCGAAGCGGCGAAACTAAATGCACAACCTGTTCCGACAGGTGTCGTCACGCAAGGTAGCTCCCCAATGGGAATCGAAATGGTTGTTGTGAACGCGGGTAGTGGAAAACTTGGCTCGCCTGATTACGAAAAAAAGCGCTCACGTTTCGAAAACCCGTTGCGGGATACGCAAATCAATTACGCCTTTGAAATCAGCAAATACGAAATCACATTTGATGATTGGGCAAAGTGTACCAGCGATGGTGGATGTGGTGGATACAAGCCTGATGACAAAGAATGGGGCAGGGGCAAGCGTCCTGTCATCAACATCAGTTATGACGATACCCAGAATTTTCTATCTTGGTTGAATGGTAAAACAGGTGAGACCTACCGTCTGCTGTCTGAAGCAGAGTGGGAATATGCCGCGCGCGCTGGTCAAGCAGATGCTCCCTTTGGTAACGGATATGAGATTACGTCAAAACTCGCAAATTTCGACGGTAAGGCCCCTTATGGCTCGGGTGAAAAGGGTTCATATCTGCGCAAAACTCAACCGGTTGGCAAATACTCCGCGAACGCGTTCGGCATTCATGACATGCACGGAAATGTCTATGAGTGGGTAGAAGATTGTTGGAATAAAGATCACAGCGGCGCAATTGGTGATGGATCGCCACGCACCGATGGCGACTGCAAATTTCGCGTGATGAAGGGTGGCTCTTGGGTCACGCATGGGTACCAAATGCGCGCCGCAGCTCGTGTTCGATATGTCACAGATTATCGTTATGATGATTATGGAATTCGGATTGCGCGGACTTTAAATTAACGCATAATTGATCGTCGATCTGGCGCGCTTTGATAGATCATAGCGTGCCAAGACATTCGCTATAGTCTCGGAAGGCCACATATTTTGGTAGATCAAGTAAGTACAGATTATCTCGTTATCGGTAGCGGCGCGGTCGGCATGGCTTTTGTCGACACGCTTCTGGACGAAAAACCGGACGCAGATATAGTTATGGTCGACCGTTTCGCCAAGCCCGGTGGGCATTGGAATTCTGCCTACCCTTTCGTGACGCTCCATCAACCTAGTGCATTTTATGGTGTCAACTCCCGCGAGTTGAGCCAAGGTCTGAGAGATGAAACAGGTCTGAATAAAGGACTTGGCGACCTGGCAACAGGTGCGGAAATCCTTGCTTATTTTGACTCGGTTATGCGTCAGAAATTCCTGACGTCAGGACGTGTGCGGTTCTTCCCGCTATCAGACTATAAAGGTGACCGCGTCTTTCAACATAGTTTGACGGGTGAAAAAACAGAAGCCACTGCTACGCGCATTGTGGATTGTACGCATCTGGATACGACTGTTCCATCAACGCATACGCCAAACTTTTCAGTCGCAGAAGATGTGCAATTTATGCCGCTGAATGACCTGCCATTAGTAAAAAATGCACCGTCGGGTTTCACGGTTGTCGGGGGTGGGAAGACGGGTATTGATGCCATTCTGTGGTTGTTAGAAAATGACGTTCCCGCGAAGTCTATTCGATGGATTAAGTCGCGCGATGCGTGGCTCATAAACCGTAAAAATACACAGCCTTTCCCAGAGTTCTTTAACGATACAATCGGTAACCAAGCCAATATGTTTGAAGCTATTGCGGGCGCGAGTTCCAAGGCCGACATGTTTGATCGCCTTGAAGCCTGCGGATATTTCCTCCGCCTCGATACAACCGTGCAACCCACGATGTTTCATGGTGCGACGATTAGTGAGCTTGAGTTAGAAGAACTACGCACCGTTAAAGATGTGGTTCGCAAAGGCCGTGTTACGTCCATTGATTCAGATGTCATCACCTTCACGAATGGACGAACAGAACCGACATTGGGACACGTGATTGTCGATTGTTCAGCAAGCGCGATTAAAGAAAATGTGATTAAACCTGTTTTCAACAACAACGTCATTACACCGCAAACGGTTCGTTCCTATCAACCCGTATTCTCGGCTTCGATGGTTGCATGGGTTGAAGCCCATATTGAGGGTGAGGCCAGTAAGAATAGTATGACCGGTGTTGTGCCTCTTCCTGATGATCTGGATGCCTTTGTCCGCATGACCGCAGCGAATATGATGAACCAAGCCCTATGGGGACAGAACAAAGCCCTACGAAATTGGATGCGGAACTCTCGGCTGGACGGATTTTCCAAAGTAGTTGGCGATGTCAGCGCGGACGACACCGAGAAGGTCGAAATCTTAACGCGCCTGAGAGCGGCTGCTATGCCAGCAATGGGTAAGCTGCAGAGCTTCCTTTAAGATTATCCATTGCTGCCCTCCATTTTGTAATTCGGCTGCGGCGCCTGATGATTGGCAACACACTTGACCCTTTTCAAGAGGCATGAACTTTGCCAACAGATTCATGTGAAATATCTAATTGCGATATTTTCTAGCCTTTGTCTTCTCGGGTGCCAAAGCATTGAAGGGCCTCTAAACTCCTCTAAGCCTGCAGTTATATCAGCCACCTACGAAACGACGGAGACTTTCTCATTTGCGAACCTCAGTTCATCAGCTTGGGTGAGCGACGAGTTCTCTGGAAAACATAAACGCCAGATCACGGATGACATCTTAAAATTTACGACCCAACAAACGCATAAAGAAGGCGGATTAGATGTTGGTCTGAGCCTCAACAGTGTAACGACTCTCACTGTTTCAAAAATGTCTCCTCATACGACCTTCTGCTCATCATATGAGATCGACTTAAAAGGCGGTGGACGCTGGTGGGCAGGTCCGAAGATTAGTGTGAATTGGCAGGGTGATGAAGCGGCCAAAGCCAATGGCGATGACTGGTATGAAAATTATATCGTTGAAATCGCGAGCTCAACTCCCACAGAGATTCATGATATTTTCACAGGCGACTACTTCAAAGGCGACGTCTTGCCAGACACACAAATCGACGGCGCGACCTACAAACATTACAAAATACGATTCCATAGTTGGTGGCAATTCTGGTCTGTCCGTCAAGACTATCGCGAGACGGGATCGCTTCCGATTCAACC
>CALHXF010000104.1 GCA_938040095.1 uncultured Caulobacterales bacterium | reverse complement strand
ATGCCCGTCATGGTCACAGGCGGTGTCACGAAACGCGAAACGGCTGAATCTGCACTGACGGATGCAGGCGTGGCGATGGTCGGAATTGGCCGCGCCTTTGCCTATAACCCCACCCTCGTCGCGGATTGGCGTGAAGATCGCGCGATTGAAATCACAATCGGTAGCGCGAATTGGAAAAATAAGGCCCTTGGCTCTCTCGCGGGAATGGCCATGACCAAGCAGCAACTTTACCGCCTCGGCGATGGATTGGCGATCAAACCAAAGCAAAACGCGCTTTTCGCCTTCATCGGCTCTCAGATGAAAACGAGCCGCCTGACGAAACGCTATAAAGCGTGGTTGGCCACACAAAATTAGGACTTTTCTAACGCTGTTTTAAAACGTCATCTTTCCCATCTTCGCCTATGACGGTGGTCAAGGGGGACATGTCATGAGCGATAATTTCAATATTCGGGATTTCCGCAGCTCTGCGGAACCAGAGAAAAAAAGCGATGGTAAGTTTTGGACCCTCGTCATCGCCTTACCCGTCGCCGCCGCGGTTGCGGGGTTCGGCTATCAACCGATGATGAAATTGCGCAACGGAAATGTTGATGCAATGGTCAAAACCCAACAGGTTGCAGAACAGAATTTTCGCGTAGAAAATCCGGGATTGGCCCTTCTGTCCGATATGAGGTCAGACAAAATCATAGATTCAAGCGTTTTGATAAGCGGGTCTTCCTCAAATCGGGCCGCACAAAATCCCTATAAAAATAAATCCATGAATGCGGATGAGTTTCTCAAAATGGCGGATGCCAAGGCGCAAGGCTTTACACCTCAAGATCTTGAAACCCTTAAATATAAGCGCGCCAGCTGGGCCCTTCGCTCCTGCGGACATACAGATCTCAGGGCGTTTTACCTCCGCCAGAACGAGAAAAAATATAATCGTCTGAAGGACGCCGAAGCCCAAGCTAAATTGGCCAAAGCAGAAAAGCTGGACGGGACGGCGTCAGCACTTGCCCTGCCTGATATCGAAAACAAAACCCAGGCTTTAGCCTTTGTGGCCTCTGGCGGTGTTCGTCGCCATCAGGAAGCTTCGATGAATGCCTTTGCGGGGCTGGCAGGCCTTGGCGCAGATAGTGAAAAATATGCCATTCGTTCAAGACGGCAGCGCTTTAATAAAAAAGGCTGCCTCCGCGTGCGTGCCATTGTTCAAAGTGGATCGATGCATTTGAAGTAGAGTGTTGAAATAGGAACCTTCGAAATACGGCCCTGAAGGGGTTACGCGCCTAAAAGCGCGATCCACCCTTCAACTGTAAACCGCGCCAGATCAACAAAAGCAACGCCCCGAGCCAAACAAAACAGGCCATGATAAAGAGCAAGTTACCTTCCGCCAAAATGGTTTGACCATCGGCGCTCCATTCCGTCGGCGTTGATATGCCCAGCGGGGTGAAGAGGTGAAAGACGATGGCGCCACTCATGGTGCCGAGTGAAATCAAGGCGCCAAGGAATTGACTGCGGGCCGCGTTTCGCGGGAATTTCCTTAGTGTGAAAACAACAGGCAAAACCAGCACCAAAAGACTAGCGGCGAGTTCAGCTAGCCCAATAACCCATGGTCCCGCCGGATAGAACAGACTGATGCCCGACCAGTCTTTTAACGTCGTGAAAATATGCTGCGGGGTCGGGTGTCCCGAAAATTTGAAGCGTAAACTATCAACGAAAATAATCGTGATGAATAAAGCGATTGGCCAACAGGCCCATTTCATAAGTTTCGACATGTCAGCTCTCTCAAAATTCAACGCGTTCAATAAGTTGCGACATTTTGTTCTGAAAGAGGTGGGAAAGTCAAAGCAAAACCAAAAACGTGATATGCCTGTGAGCGTTTAGTGAGCGGTGGAAGTTCGGTGATTCGAGATCAATCCGCGTTTAAAAACGATTTTTTGATAAATTAGTTACATCAAATCAAACGTTTAAAATTTATTGCAAGAAATGCGTCCCCACCCCTAAAACATATGTCATTCTAGGTCTGTCTTCTCACAGCGGGCGACCAAGCGTACGTTAGCTAAGTGCAATTCTGTTTATTCAGAATCGCACCGGGAAAAAGGCGTCGTCGCGTGGGGTTTTCGCAATGGAAACATTGGGAGGGCTCGAAAACTAACTTTTACTGGGTTTCCAGCTGAGCCTGACCATCCACGCGAACATCCCATTTTTCCGTCACTGAAATATACAAGAGGCCAGACGATAGATCAGGGCCTCCGAGGATAACAAATGTGAAGGTCGCTAGCGCCTAGAGTCCGATGCTGCGGTAATGCAGGGCGATGTCGCTGATGGCGCAATAGAAAGCGGCTGTGCGGAGGTCTTCAAGTTCTGGCTTTTCTTTGAGCGTGTCGCGGATATTGCGATAGGCCAAACGCATCGTATCGTCCAAACCTGCGCGGACGAGATCAAGTTCGTCTGCGCCGTCAAGATAGTTAGATTTGAACTCGCTAGAGAATGTCATACCCTGTTTTTCCAACGCGCCGATCAAGGCGCTATTTCGGCCTTCTTCATAGCGGCGTTGCAAACGACCGAAACGGATTTGGTTGATGTTCTTCACCCATTCAAAATAGGAGACCGTCACGCCGCCAGCATTCGCAAACATATCAGGGATAATGGTGACGCCACGGTCACGGAGAATTTTATCCGCCTTGGCAGTTACAGGACCATTCGCCGCTTCGATGATGAGCTTCGTTCTAATGTCATGCGCATTGGTCATGTTAATGACGGATTCGAGCGCCGCAGGGATCAAGATATCGCAAGGATCAGACAGGGCATCTTTGTCTTGAGACACTGTACCGCCGTCAAAGTCGGCCAGAGGCGCGCCAGACATCATGTGGTCTTTGAGTTTTTGAATATCGAGGCCATCCTGATTGCGGACAACACCCTCACGTTCGATGACGGTGACGATTTTCGCTTTGTCTTCTGTCTCCAGGAAGAGGGCTGCATGAAAACCAACATTTCCCAGGCCCTGAACGACAACTTTTTTATCACTCAAATCACCGCGAAAGCCTGCTGCCTTGACATCATCTTCGTGGCGGAAAAATTCTTGGAGGGCGTATTGCACGCCGCGGCCCGTGGCTTCCGTACGGCCCATAATACCACCCAAATGCACAGGCTTACCGGTGACACAAGCAATCGCGTCGATGTTTTCATTATTCAAGCGACGATATTCATCTGCCATCCACGCCATTTCACGTTCGCCCGTTCCCATATCGGGCGCAGGCACATTGAGGGACGGATGGATGAGGTCACGGCGCGCAAGTTCGAATGTGAAGCGGCGCGTGATGCGTTCTAACTCTTCTTCATTCCAATCATTTGGATTGATGCAAAGTCCGCCTTTGGAGCCGCCGAAGGGCACATCCACAAGCGCACATTTATAGGTCATCAGCGCGGCAAGGGCTTCGACTTCGTCTTGGTTCACGCCCAAGGAATAGCGAATACCGCCTTTGACGGGTTCTTTATGTTCGGAATGGACGGAGCGGTAGCCTGTGAAAGTATGAATGTCGCCACGCAATTTTACGCCAAACCTAACGGTGTAAGTGGCATTACAAACGCGGATTTTCTCGATCAGCTTGTCAGATATATCCATATAACTGGCAGCACGGTTGAACATCAGTTCAACGGATTCACGGAAGCCGAGCTCTGCGGCAGGAAGATTGGACATTACATCACCTTTTGATAGAAAATCCGTCTGTGTAAGCTTTCGCCGTAACGCGATAGAGACGCAATTGTAACTCTAATTATTCAGAGAAATGCACAATATTTGGCCCTATTTGAATGGAAATTGGGCGCGTCGACTTAACGTGGCTTTAGGTTTTGTAAATCATAGTTTCGCCAGAGGCTCAGGGACCTGCTCGCATGACTGAAACGCGAAGCATTAGACCCTGGACAATAGGCCTAGATGACGAGACGATGAGGATTATAGGATGACAAAGCCAACACCTTCCATGCCCGCGCCGATTGCTGTGCCGTGGACGCCAGATATGATGACGCAAACGCAAGCGCCAGTTCAAGCTGCGGCTCCGGCCCTGTCTATGCCTGTCGTTCCACCTGCCTATCAACCACCGCATATGCAAGCGCCTCAAGGTCAGGCTCAGGCCCTTACTCAAGGTCAACATCAAGCGCAGCAGATGCCGCCTCAATTTACAGCGCCTCAAGGGCTTAACCAACCGAATTTGGGTCAGCACCCGCGGCAGGTTCAGCATCAAGCATGCCCTGCAGCTGGCGCACCTCAGCCTTTTAATCAGGGCCATGTACAGCCCGCCGCCTATGCTGCGCGGCATCAAGCGCCAATGGTACATCTCGCGCGTCATAACCCGCAAGCGATGCAGCAGATGCCACAAGGCATACCGCAAATGATGCCACCGCCGATCCTCACAACAGGCCAACAAGGTCAGCCACAAATGGCTGCGGCGGTTGAAGGTGCAGATGCGCCAGAATCCAAAAGCTTGCTTGCGAAACTATTGAAGCGAAAACCGAAAGCCGCACCGCAGCAGGTTCCGGACGTCATTGCGACCGCACCAAAAACTTCTGGCGGTTTGCTGAATAAGAGTTTTGGAATTGGGGCGCTAACAGGCCTCATAGTTGGGGCTGTCGTTTTACCGATGGTTTTGGGTCTGTTTGGCGGCGAAAGTTCCGGGCCGTCTCAAGCCATAGCCCAAACAGAGGTTCAAGCTCCTGCCGTTGCGCCGCCTGTCGGTGGCGCGAGCGAGGGTGGGGCATTTATAGACAACGCCCTGAGCACCGAAACGCCGTAACGATCAATCAGCGGAAACGGAGAATGGACGCGCCGTATTCAAGCGCGTCCAGATAAGACTTAGATGTTTTTCCCAGCCTTACGGTCGCGGGCTTTTAACAAACGCAAACGCAACGCGTTGATTTTGATGAAGCCACCTGCATCCGCTTGGTCATAGACGTCATCTTCTTCGAAGGTGACATGCTCTTGAGAGTAAAGTGAGTATTCGGATTTACGTCCAACAATGTCGACATTGCCTTTGTAGAGTTTGAGGCGAACCGTTCCCGTGACAAGCTCTTGCGATTTGTCGATGGCGGCCTGTAGCATTTCACGCTCAGGCGAATACCAATATCCGTTATAAACCAACTCTGCATATTTTGGCATCAGCTCATCTTTAAGATGGCTCGCGCCTTTATCCATTGTGATCTGTTCAATGCCGCGATGCGCCATTAGAAGGACTGTGCCACCCGGCGTTTCATAGACGCCACGCGATTTCATACCAACATAGCGGTTTTCCAAAAGGTCCAAGCGGCCAATACCATTGGCGCCGCCCAGCTCATTTAGCTTTGTCAGGATCGTTGCAGGTGACATATCGACACCATCAATAGAGACTGCATCACCGCGTTCGAAACCGACTTCAATATAGGTCGCGACGTCAGGGGCTTCCTCAGGGGAAACTGTACGTTGGTAAATATAATCTGGCGCTTCTTCGTAAGGGTCTTCGAGGACTTTACCTTCGGAGGATGTGTGGAGCAGGTTCGCATCAACCGAGAATGGCGCTTCGCCGCGCTTATCTTTGGCGATTTCGATATTATGTTTTTCCGCATATTCGATAAGTTTATTGCGGGAATTCAAATCCCATTCGCGCCAAGGCGCGATGACTTTGATTTCTGGATCGAGCGCATAATAAGCAAGCTCAAATCGGACCTGATCGTTCCCTTTGCCTGTCGCACCATGACAGACGGCATCGGCACCGACTTGATGGGCGATTTCGATTTGACGTTTGGAGATTAAAGGACGCGCGATGGATGTGCCCAGAAGGTAAAGCCCTTCATAGACAGCATTAGCGCGGAACATAGGGAAGACGAAATCCCGCACAAATTCTTCGCGAAGATCGTCGATAAAAATCTCTTTCACGCCTGCGGCTTCGGCTTTGCGGCGCGCGGGTTCTAGCTCTTCGCCTTGGCCCAGATCAGCTGTAAATGTGACGACTTCGCAGCCTTTTTCCTCCTGCAACCATTTCAGGATAATCGATGTGTCGAGACCGCCAGAATAGGCAAGGACGACTTTCTTAGGTTTACTCATGATTTGGGACTCCATTTCGCGGTCCCCATAGCCCAAAATCGTTTACAAAAGCTAGCCTGAGTTCTACTGCAGCATAGAGAAATAGATCGAGGGCAAATCGATAATGCGTATATTGCGAAATTTTGGGCTAATCTGCTTAGCATTTATCTTTACGTCCATGACAGCGTGGGCTCAAACAGCTGAGACAGAGCCGCCGCAAGTGCAGGTCGATCCAGTTGAAGTCGTAGCGTCACCAGCGCCATTACCAACGTCAGTCCCGGCTGACCCGCCTTCCGAGACTTCGACGATTGACTTCGATGATCCTGCTATTCTCGCCGCAATTGAAGCCAGAAATGACGCCGAGAGAGCCTTTGCCGCGGCTGTGAGAGAGCAAATGGAGGCAGCTGAGCAAGCGGAGCCTCAGGATGAGTCCGCTCCAAAGAAACCTTCCGTCATTCCCAGCAATGCGGAAGACGTGAAAGCGCTCCTCGGTAGAATCGGTGACAAGATTTTGGGTTGGCTGACTAGCATCAAGTTTTTGGCACAAGTCGGGGCGATCGCGTTGGCCTATATTTTATCCCCCTTGATCGCGAAAAACCTCTTGAAAAAAGTCTTTTTGTTCCGCGACAAGCCTGCCGATGATGTAAAAATCAAAATTGTTCGGGATTATATCTATCAGATCCGGTCGCTTCTGCGTCCGATCATGCTGGTTGTATTGCTGATTTTGTTCGGTGCCATCTTGGAGGCCGTACCTGTGGCGGGGGACACGTGGCTCGTTAAAATCGCTCAGAGCCTATCCCTTGTTTACGTTCTTTATAAAGCGATTAAGGAGTTTA
>CALHXF010000103.1 GCA_938040095.1 uncultured Caulobacterales bacterium | reverse complement strand
CTCCGTCCGCTTGAGATTGGTGATGCCGTCGCATTTGCCAAAACGGCAGCGAACCACGCCATTGCCAATAAGACGAGCGGTTTTCCACGCCCGTTCCCTCTCCTTGCCGCAGAGATGCAAATTCTGGTGTGGCAATGCCACGTCCAAAGCGGCACATCGTTCCGCTATGTCATCGAAACCAAAGACGACCAACGCTTCTGCGGGATGGTCGGCCTGACACGACGCGATAAGGATTGGTTCATAAGTTATTGGATCGCGGAAACCGCTTGGGGCAAGGGTTACGCGACAGAAGCCGCGACGGCTGTACTCCGTGAAGCCGATGCAAATCTTTCAGAAACAATCCACGCAGGGGCCTTTACAGAAAACACCTCCAGTGCGCATGTTCTGAAAAAGCTGGGTTTCGCACCTGCACAGACGAATACGCGCGCCTCGACAGCAAAGCCGACTGGAGTTTTCTCGGTCAGTCGTCAGGCATATGTCCCGCATTCAAGATATATTCGGAAAGCAACGGATCAGGACGTGTGCCATGCGTGATCAAATCAAGACAGATCGCCTTATCTTACGTCAGCTCGAAGACCGTGATGCCATCGCTTTCTCGAAATATGGATCAGATTTTGATGTGGCACGCATGACGGGCAGCTTCCCGCACCCGTTTCCCCTGCTCTCTGCGGAGTTCAAAGTCATGGATCTACGCGCTCAAAAACGACGAGGGTTAGCACATCCTTATGTCATCACTCGAATAGGTGAGGACGATATGATCGGCGTTGCTGACCTTTTCAAACGCAACGCAGATGGCCTCTGGGAAATCGGCTATTGGATTGGACGTCCTTTCTGGGGAAATGGCTATATTACGGAAGCCTGCACGGCCCTTCTCTCCGAAGCAGACGTACACCTCGGTCACCAAGATCGTATCGCGGGCGTGTTTACCGATAACCAAGGGAGTGCGCGCGTGTTGGAAAAACTTGGGTTCAGACCCAAAAATTCCACGGATCATTACTTCTCGATGGCGCGCTTAGAGAACGCAGAGTGCAGAGACTTCGTCCTGCCTGCCACGTCATGACCCTTAAAGTCGAAAACCGCATGCCAAACGCGGCCGAATTTATCGCGCTACGAGTCGAAACGGACTGGGGGGTACAAGACCGTCAAACCACGCAGGCCGCATTGAACGCAAGTCTTTGCGGCGCGGTTGGTATTCGCGACGGTCAGACGATTGCAATGGTACGTGCGGTGGGCGACGGCGTCCTGAACATTTACATTCAGGACGTAATTGTTTCTAAAAATGCACGTTCGCGAGGTGTCGGTAAGGCGCTTTTGCATGCCTTCGTCGGACACCTTGGCGAAACTTATCCGTCATCTTGCATAATCGGCCTCTTCGCAGCCGAGGGTCAAAGTGAGTTTTACGACAAATTTGGCTTTGTCTCTCGCCCTACGCTTGGATTCGGCCCTGGAATGCATGCAACACTGTCAATTCTGACGCAGGCTGCGCTAGCCAAAGCCCACGACGCGGCGTAAGGACGGCTCATGAAATTTCTCGACCAAGCTAAAATTTACGTAAGTTCGGGCGCGGGCGGCGGCGGCAGCGTCTCCTTCCGTCGCGAAAAGAACATTGCCTTTGGGGGCCCGAACGGGGGCGACGGCGGACGCGGTGGTAATGTTTACCTGGAAGCGACGAGCAGCCTGAACACCCTTATTGATTTTCGTTATCAGCAACATTTCAAAGCCAAAACAGGTATGCACGGCATGGGTCTCGACCGTCATGGCGCTGCGGGCGACGATGTCACGCTAAAAGTTCCCGTCGGAACACAAGTTCTCGATGCGGAAACAGACGAAGTCCTTGCTGATATGACAGAGGACCAAGAACGTATCCTCGTCGCGCAAGGCGGCAATGGCGGTTGGGGAAATGCGCGGTTTAAAAGCGCCACGAACCAAGCGCCACGTAAAGCCAACCCAGGTGAAGACGGCGAAGAACGTTGGATTTGGTTGCGTTTGAAGCTCATCGCGGATGCAGGCCTCATTGGATTGCCCAATGCGGGGAAATCGACGTTTCTTTCAACTGTAACAGCGGCCAAACCTAAAACAGCAGACTACCCCTTCACGACGCTTCATCCACATTTGGGCGTTGTCAGTATGAGTATCGCAGATCGCTTTATCATTGCTGACCTACCGGGCCTTATCGAGGGGGCAGCTGAAGGTGCAGGACTTGGACATCGTTTCCTGGGTCACGCCGAACGCTGTGCCGCAATTTTGCATCTTGTCCCAGGCACGTCTGAAGATCCTGTGGCAGAATATCTCACGATCCGTAAGGAACTCGAGGATTACGACGAGAGCTTTGAAGACAAACCTGAAATCGTCGCAATTTCAAAATGCGACGCCCTGACCCCTGAACGTATTGCTGAGCTGCAAGACGCTCTCGAAGCTGTTTGTGGGCAACGGCCTTTCCCAATGAGTTCCGTCGCCCAACAAGGTCTAAAGCCTGTGCTCTCAGCCCTTTATCAACACGTCGAAATTCGACGCGCAGGTGAAGAAGCCGATCGTGAAGAAAAGAGACGTCAGGCAAAGATAGCCATTGGCGCGATCCAAGACGTCAAAGGCTGGTCGCCCTAATTCATGCTGGATGACGTTAAAACCATCGTCATCAAAATAGGCTCGGCGATACTCGTCGACAGCCAAACCCACGCCCTGCGCGAAGGTTGGCTCGACGCGCTGGCACATGATCTCGCGAATATTGAAGATACGCGGATCGTTTTGGTGAGTTCTGGCGCCATCGCCTTGGGCCGAGAAAGACTAAAATTAACGAGCCCATCTCTCTCCCTCGCGGAGAAACAAGCGTGTGCCGCTGCGGGGCAGTCCAGCCTCACCAGAGCCTATGAAGACGCACTCGGTCAACTAGGCATTGTCACGGCGCAAGCCCTCCTCACGCTCAATGATACCGAACACAGGCGACGCTGGTTGAACGCGCGCTCAACTCTTGAAACATTACTAGGTTTAGGTGCAATCCCGATCATCAATGAAAATGATACCGTTGCGACGGATGAAATTCGATATGGCGATAATGATCGCTTGGCGGCGCGCACAGCCCAAATGATCGGGGCGGACCTTCTTATCCTACTCTCTGATATCGACGGCCTCTATACGGCTGATCCTCGTGAGAACCCGAAAGCCAACCACATCCCTGTCGTGACAGCAGTTACAGAGGACATCCTCGAAATGGGAGGCGCACCCAATGCCACAGCGGGCGTTGGAACGGGCGGCATGGCAACAAAACTGGCCGCCGCACAAATTGCGACAAATGCAGGCTGTGACATGATCATTTGTGACGGTCGGATGTCTGGGGCAATTGCCGCCTTACGAAACGGCGCAAAACATACGTTTTTCAAAGCGACCAGTAATCCCCGCAAAGCCCGCGCCCAATGGATCGGCGGAGCCTTGAAACCTCACGGCATTCTAACAATAGATGCAGGGGCCCTGAAAGCCCTCAACGGTGGCAGCAGCCTATTACCAGCAGGGGTTATCTCCGTCTCTGGTGAATTTGGCAAAGGTCATTCCGTATCCGTTGAATTTAACGGAACAGAGATTGCACGCGGTCTTGTTTCCTATGACATGGACGAAGCCGATAAACTGAAAGGGCTGCAATCAAGCAAGATCACAGATGTCCTTGGGTATGATAATGGCGCAGCCCTCATCCACCGCGATAATTTGGTAATGTTATGACACCCCAGGAAATAGACATGAACGCGTTGGGCCGTGCTGCAAGAGCCGCGTCAAAAACGTTGCGGCTGGCAAGTGGCGAGCAACGCAATACAGCGCTTCGCGCCATGGCGGCACACATCAGAAAGTCTGAGTCTGATATCCTAAATGCGAATGCACTGGATATGACCGCTGCTGCTGAAAAGGGCTTATCCGCCGCAATGCTGGACCGCCTCAAATTGGATGTCGTACGGGTAACAGGAATCGCGGATGGGTTGGATGCAATAGCCAATCTCCCCGACCCTGTCGGCGCGATTGAGAAAGAATGGACACAGCCAAATGGGCTTCACTTTTCTCAGGTTCGCGTGCCGATTGGCGTTATCGGCATGATCTATGAGAGCCGTCCAAACGTCACCGCTGATGCGGGTGGTTTGTGCGTGAAATCTGGAAATGCGTGTGTCTTGCGCGGTGGCTCCGAAAGCGTGCGATCCAACAACGCGATCCATGCGGCGTTGCAATCTGGCCTACGGGAAGCTGACCTTCCTGAGGCCTCTATTTCACTGGTGCAAACAACGGATAGAGCTGCGGTTGGGGATATGCTGCGCGGATTAGATGGCACCGTCGACATCATCATTCCACGTGGCGGGAAAGGTCTCGTCGCACGCGTCCAAGAAGACGCTCGCGTACCGGTTCTGGCGCATTTAGAGGGATTAAATCACAGCTATATTCATACCGCCGCTGACATTAGCATAGCCGTTCAACTTATTGAAAACGCTAAACTTCGTCGAACAGGTGTTTGCGGTTCAACAGAAACAATTTTGGTGGACACGGCCATTGCAGGCACGTTCTTACCAGCGCTTCAAACCCAACTAGAAAACCGATGCGAGCTACGAGGCGATGCGCGGGCACAGGCTATTCTTCCCCACATCACAGCGGCAACTCAGGTCGATTTTGCGACCGAACATCTCGCCGCAATTCTGAATATTGCGGTTGTTGATGGAATGGATGATGCCCTTGCCCACATCGCAAAATTCGGCAGCGGACATACAGATGCGATATTGACCGATAACATCGAAGCCGCTCAAACCTTCCTCGATAGTGTAGACAGTGCCATCGTCTTGCATAATGCCTCAACGCAATATGCAGATGGCGGCGAGTTTGGGTTTGGCGCTGAAATTGGAATCGCGACGGGTCGACTTCATGCGCGTGGCCCTGTTGGCGCTCAACATTTAACGACGTACAAATATCAAGTCCGCGGCGCAGGACATGCGCGACCTTGAAACATCGCAGTCGCAGATCGATTGGGTTATTCGGCGGGTCGTTCAACCCCGCGCATAAGGGACACCTTCATGTCGCGAAAGCCGGTTTGCGACAGCTTCAACTTGACAAAGTCTGGTGGCTCGTCAGCCCACAAAATCCTCTGAAACCAACGCAACCGTCATGGGAGAGCAGAGCAGAGACGGTACGCAATCTGCCCCTTCCCCCGAACATGCGTGTGTCAGACATCGAGCTACGATATAAAACTCAATACACAATCGACCTGCTCCAGCGTTTGATCCAGCGACATCCAGATATAGATTTTGTTTTCATGATGGGGGCGGACAACTTGCTGCAACTCCCCAAATGGCGAGCATGGCGAGAGATCATTGAGACCGTGCAAATAGCCGTCATCGCAAGACCCGGCTCGCCAATCAAAGCCAGATTAGGGCAAGCCGCGCGCCAATATAGCCACGCTCGCATAGCCGAAGATCAGGCGCATATGTTGAAATATCAAACGGCACCCGCTTGGACCTATCTCACTTTGCCCCTCGACGCGCAAAGTTCATCTGCCATTCGCGCAAAACGGTCTGGTTAGAGCAGTAGCGGAACGCTTTCGAGTGTGATAGATTATCTGCAACGAAACCGTCATGGAGGGACTTCTGTCCACCGCACCTTACGAATCCCCAGCTTCCGTCTCCGTTGAAAACGGCCCTGAAGCCAAAGCCTTGTCAGACTTCATCCAAGAAGTGCTCGAAGAAAACTCAGCACAAGATGTGATTGAAATTGACATTCGCGGGAAATCATCAATCGCAGATTACCTTCTTGTCGCCTCTGGGCGTTCGAACCGTCACGTCAGTGCGCTAGCGGACTATGTCCAACGCGCGCTCAAAGAACGTGGCATGAAAGAACTCGTCATTGAAGGTCAAACAGCCTCTGATTGGGTCCTTATCGATGCTGGTGATGTGATTTTACACGTCTTCCGCCCGGAAGTTCGTGTCTTTTACAATCTTGAGAAAATTTGGTCTGTTCCCCTTCCTGAAGGCCTACAGAACATACCGGTCCAAGCGCCTGACGACACACCTGCTTCGGATCGCTAAGTCTATCTCATGAAAATCATTCTCCGGGCGGGCAATATTCTACGCAAGGGCCCGGAAAAAATCCTGATTGACGACTATATCGCCCGTGCCAAAAGCCTCGCACGGGGAACGGGATTTCTATCGGTCGAAGAACAAGGCGTTGAGCTTAAAGGCCAAAACGACCGAGCGGCAGAAACGACCAAACTCCTTTCAGGTATCGCCTCATCCGACGAGCTGATTCTACTGGATGAGCGCGGCAAAAGTCCGACATCGCGTGAAATCGCAAAACACTTTGCTTCGCTACGCGACGAAGGTGTGGGCGCGAGTTACATTTTGATTGGTGGAGCCGATGGGTTCGAGCCGTCAGTCGTAAAGACATTACGTCCTAGCCGCATCACAAAATGGAGCTTTGGCGCGCAAACATGGCCCCACAAAATGGTTCGTGTGATGGCCGCCGAACAGATCTATCGCTCCCTCAGCATCCTAGCGGGTACACCCTATCATCGCGATTAAATCTGACCCGACGCCATTATTGGCCCTCAAAAGCTCTATACGCTGACTTTGGGGTTTATAATTAACGCGCGGTAAATCCGTTCTGCCCCATATCACATTTATGCGTGTTGTTCTTACCCTTATTCTGTTGTGTCTCGCGTTCCCCGCACTTGCGCAAACGTCTGGCGACGTGGACGCATTGACTAAAAAGGAACAGGCCGCACGGGAAAAATCCGACGCGTTAGAAACTGAACGGATATCAGTGCGTAAAGATGTGTCCAACTTGAAGAAAAAACTCGCAAAGACGGCGCGTGACGCACAATCTGTAGAAACAGAGCTCACCCGATTGGAGCAGGAAGCGGACAGCCTGACACGTCGTGAAGAGCTGCTGAAAACACAAATATCGGCAGATCGAGCGCAATATATTGAACTTTTGGCTGCCCTTCAGCGATTAGAATCAAGCCCCCCGCCGACACTCGCCTTATCACCGAAAAATGCTAAGCGCGCAGCAGACGCAGGCCTACTGATTGCGGGCTTATCGGATCAATTGAAGCAACGAGCCGAAGCGCTCGCGCTTAATCTAACCGCTTTGGACGTCACAAAATCGCAAATCGTGCTCAAACAAGAAGAACTCACCCAAACGCGCAATAAACTTGAGCGTGAAACCTCTGAACTCACCGCGGGCCTTGGACAAAAATCTGAACTCGAAGCCAAACTGTCAGATGAACGTAAAACTGCAGCCGCAGAGGCAGATCGACTGGCCGCAGAGTCAAAAGACTTGCTCGAACTGATCGCAAAACTGGAACTAGAAGCCACCAAAGTCATCCCTCGGCAAAAACCAGGCCGTAAAGCCTCCCCGAAAGTCGTGCTTCCAAAAGGCACCAAACGGTTCGCTGAAGCCAAAGGGAGCATGTTAAAACCTGTTTCAGGCCGTTTACTGAAAAAGTTTGGTCGTGGCGAAAAAGGTATTACTTACACAGGTCGCCCCAGCGGGAAAGTTCTCGCCCCCTATGCTGGACGGGTAGAATTCTCAGGTCCTTTCAAAAACTATGACCAAGTCGTGATCTTAAACGTGGGAGACGGATATTTCGTCCTTCTGACGGGGCTTGACGACCTCTACATCGGGGCTGGCGACACGGTAAGACGCGGTGAACCCGTCGGGGCCCTGCCAAATCGTACCGATGTCGAGCTTTACATTGAGCTTCGCCGTGACGGCTCTCCTGTTGACCCAGGACCGTGGATGGCACCTGCTGACGTTAAATCGGGGTAAGAGGACGATTAATCGCAGCAATTTGACTGGCAAAGCCTGAAATGGCTGTCTAAGTGTTGTGTCTACATTGGAGACGCCACGTGAAAATTGTACTGCCTGCGCTCGGAAGCGTCGCTGCTATCGCCCTATTCGCCTTTTCGACGACGAATCAATCTGCAGTCGCCGTAGAACGCCCCGCCTATGACGAGACATTTGAACAGCTAGAACTCTTCGCAGATGTCCTCGCCCGTGTGCGCAGCCAATATGTTGTGGAAGTGGATGATAGCGCGCTGATCGAAGACGCGATGAATGGGATGCTACAATCGCTTGATCCACACTCCTCCTATATCAATGCCGCAGCATTTCGCGAAATGCGCTTGGATACGAAAGGTGAATATGGCGGGTTAGGCATGGAAGTGACAATGGAAGACGGCTTTGTCAAAGTCATCTCCCCCATCGACGACACGCCCGCCAAACGCGCCGGCATTTTAGCTGGCGACTTCATCACGGAAATCGAAGGCAAGTCACTGATTGGGGCGACACTCAATGAAGCTGTCGGTCAAATGCGCGGCAAACCCGGCGAACCCATCAACATCACCATCATCCGTGAAGGCGAAGACCCGCTTTATATCGACATCATCCGCGAAGTTATCAAACGTCAAACTGTCAAACATGAAATTAAAGACGGCGTCGGTTATATTCGCATTGCTCAATTCAATGAAAAAGCCGCGAACGGCCTCAAGGATTCTATCGCGGCCTTGCAACAAGAAAATGGCGGCAAATTACCCGGACTTGTCCTCGATCTTCGCGGCAACCCCGGCGGATTGCTTACGCAATCAGTCGAAGTTTCATCTGTTTTTCTGAACGGCGGAGAAGTCGTTTCCACCCGTGGACGTCGTTCTGATGATGTGAACATCTACAATGCTGAAAAAGGCCAGATGGCAAAAGATGTTCCGCTCATCGTGCTCGTTGACGGGGCCTCAGCCTCAGCTTCGGAAATTGTTGCTGGTGCAATGCAAGACAAAGGCCGTGGCCTGATTGTTGGCATGACAACATTCGGCAAAGGCTCTGTGCAAGATGTCATCCCGCTACGGGGTGGTCGTGACGGTGCGTTAAAGATCACAACACAACGCTATTACACGCCCAACGGTCGCAGCATTCAGTCCAGCGGCATCACGCCAGACATTACGATTTCCGCGATCCCAGACGATGGCGAAGAGCGCAAACGTTTTTCAGAGGCGAGCCTTCCAAACGCGATTGAAAACGAGAATGAGGACCAAGATGACTTCGAGGAAACGACTGATGAGACAGATGTTGTCGAAGTCAAAATCGATTATCCACCTGAGGACTTCGAGATTTCTGACGACTATCAACTTCAACAAGCTATCGCGCTTTTGAAATCAGGTACCTATGCGGAAAAACTCGCGGAGGCCCGAGGTTAAAGCGATGAAGTCAGAGTCATGGACGCACACGAAATGGGTCGCGCTAGCCCTTGCGGCAGCTTTACCGCTGGCTGCGATTGCTGGTGAAAAAAAGCCCGAAGCCATCTATGACGAAATGCAGGTCTTTTCTGACGTCCTTGCGCTAGTGCAAAACAACTATGTTGAAGACGTCAACACGGCAGACCTGATCGACAATGCCCTGAATGGTGCCCTAAACTCTTTGGATCCGCATTCGTCATATGTTGCGCCGGTTCAATTTACAGAACAACGGAAAGCCGTCCGCCGCGAATATGGCGGCTTAGGTATTGAAATTCAGTCCGAGGGCGGACTGGTTAAAGTCAATCACGCGATTGAAGAAGGCCCTGCCTATGGAGCAGGCATTCGGGGCGGGGATTTGATCACAGCCGTTGATGGCGTCGACATTCGAGGTAAAACTTTAGAGGACGCCGTGAGTGGTATGCGAGGACTAAAAGGCGAGCCCGTTACCGTCACCGTACTCTCACCGGGCAAAACATCCCGTGATGTCGTCGTCGTTCGTGACACGGTACGTGGCCGCGCTATCCGCCACCGCGTTGAACAAGGCGTCGGCTACATCCAAATCGAGACATTCAACAACGACAAATTGACAGATGACACAAAACGCGCTCTCGCCGACCTCAATGAACAATTGGGTAAGCTTGATAAGCTAATCATCGACCTACGCGGGAATCGAGGCGGCCTCCTGACTGAATCCGTGAGTATTTCTGGTCTCTTCCTTGATGGCGGCGAAGTCCTGTCTGCTCGCGGGCGCGATGCGAGCGACAATGAACGATATAATGCCGAGGCAGGTGAATTATACCCTGACACTAAAATCGTCATACTCATGAGCGCGGGTTCAGCCTCCGCCGCTGAAATCGTCGCGGGTGCCTTGCAAGACCGCGGAAGAGGTATTGTTCTGGGTCGACGTAGTTTTGGTAAAGGGTCTGTTCAATCTGTGATCCCCCTAGGCGCAGAGGATGGTGCGCTTCGCCTCACGACACAGCGCTATTACACACCCTCAGGGCAGTCGATTCAGGGTCGCGGCATCATGCCGGACCTGTTGGTGTCGACATTAGAAGACAAAGGCGAAATCCGAAAACGGTTCCGCGAAGACTCGCTTCGTAACTTCCTCAGCAATCCTGACGATTCAGATTACGAGGAAAAATACGAAGACATCCTCTTTCCTGATGAGAACTTCCCAGAAGGCGAAGACTTCCAACTTCGCAAAGCTGTCGAAGTATTGAAAACATCGCAATATGAGCGGATATTAAAAGCCCAAGACGACCGTTTCTAATCCCTATGATTATGTGAATTCTGGTGCTTTGATTTGGATGAATGACGCGCATTGTTGTTCAGGCCAAATCAACCTAACACGCTCACATGTCAGCTAAACACCCAACTCGTCGATCTGCAATAGAGCTACCGTCACGTCGCAAACACGGTGCCTTGGCAGGCTTGGTCCTAATCGGCGGCCTCCTACTCCCTTTCGCAGCGACATCCATGTTTGGGAATCCCGAAGACGCAAGTGCCGAAGGTAGATTGACGGTCACGCAACTCCCCAAAGTAGCGTCTCTGTCTCCGTTGAATGACGAAACGTTGGAAACACCTGATCTGCTCGCGGGCTCCGTGCCAGAGGGCGTAAATCCGACAGACGCGCTGCTAACAGCGGAACGTAAGACAGACGCACTCGGCAACCCAATCGCAAAAACGATTGAGCCGAAAACAATCACCATTCCGATCGCGCAAAGACGTGCACTCAGACAAGCGCCGATCCCAGGGTTAACCCGCGAGAGTAACTTTGGACCTGTACCAAATAAAAGCGCAGGAAACGCGCTTATTGCATACCGTCGACCCTTTACCCCGCAGTCAGGAAAACGGCCTGTATCGCTGATTATTGGCGGCCTCGGAGTCAACCGTCGCCTGACTCAAGACGCCATTCAAACCCTGCCCGCCGATGTCACGCTTTCCTTTGCCGCCCATAGCGTCGGCCTACAGGATTGGGTCAACACCGCCCGCGAAGACGGGCATGAGGTGCTGATTGAAATCCCGATGGAATCCGAAGACTTCGATCCTGCAGAACCCGGCGCAAACCGCGCTTTGCGGGTCTCCGCATCAACCCGCGAAATGCAACGCAACCTCGATTGGATATTATCACGATCGCAAGGCTATGCAGGTGTCATCAATTTTAATGGTGATGTTTTTTTACCCCGTACTGATGCAGCGGCTCCATTTATTGATCATTTATCAAAAACAGGTCTGGGGTTTATCACGGATGGATCATTTGAAACGCCATCTTTATCGGCGCTTTCCAAATCCACAAGACAACCTTTCAAATCAGGTTTCGGGTTGATCGATCCCGACCCAATTCCACGAGTCATATCAGCGCGACTTTTAGGTCTGGCCAAAGCAGCCGAAACTGAAACGCATCCCATTGGCGTTGGGTTTGGGTATTCCGAAACCTTGACCGAAGTTCAAAGTTGGATCGGAACGCTTGATGCCCAAGGGCTCCAACTCGCACCCGCAACTGCAGCCCTTAAGTAAACACATGGCTCGAAATAAAAAAGACTACCGTCGCAATGTTGGCGTCGCCATTTTCAATGCCAAAGGTCAGATTTGGTTGGGTAAACGCTTTGGTGAAAATGGGCCTCATTGTTGGCAATGTCCACAAGGTGGGATTGACCAGGGCGAGAAACCAAAGGCTGCTGCCCGCAGAGAGTTATTCGAGGAAACAGGCCTGCGCGCAGATGATATGGATTATCTAGGCCGCATCAAAGGGTGGCTCTATTATGATTTCCCACCAGAAGTATTGGCAAAACATCAAAAGCGATTTTCGAACCTTGGACAACGTCAAAAATGGTACGCATTTCGCTATCATGGTGATGGATCCGATGTAGACCTAAAAGCCCATGGTCCGCAGGAGTTCTCAGACTGGCGCTGGACTGATCTGGACACGATCACAGAGACAATCGTCCCATTTAAGCGCGAAGTGTATGAACGGGTGACCGTCGAATTTGCAGACTTCGCAAAACC
>CALHXF010000102.1 GCA_938040095.1 uncultured Caulobacterales bacterium | reverse complement strand
TAATTCTGCCCAAGGGGGAAACTGCGGAGACCGAGATCAATTCGGCGCGGGACCACTGGAGTTTTGATGTGGAGGTCTTCACAAGTGCGACTGACCCCAACGCATCGATTCTCCGCATAACGGAATTACGCGCTAAAACAGGCCCAAAAGTATGAACCCTGATCGCATCATTGCCATTGTGAACCAAAAAGGCGGCGTGGGGAAAACCACGACATCCATAAACCTTGCGGCGGCGCTCGCGGCTAAAAAACTCCGCGTTTTACTCGTGGACATGGACCCGCAGGGCAATGCATCCACGGGATTGGGCATTTCACGGGCGCAACGCACCACGACCGTATATAATGTCTTGACCGAAGGCCTTGCGATTGACGATGCAATTTGCCCGACGGAGGTTTCAAACCTCTTCGTTGTCCCAAGTCATGTGGACCTATCCGCCGCAGAGATGGAAATTGGTCACGCAGATGGTCGCACACGATTACTGCGCGATGCGTTAGCAGCCGCGACGACCGAATTTGACTATGTCATGATCGATTGCCCGCCATCTTTGAACTTGCTGACAATCAATGCGCTCTCGGCGGCGCGCTCTGTGATTGTCCCACTACAATGCGAATTCTTCGCGCTCGAAGGTTTAAGCCAACTTCTCCAAACCGTTGAAATGGCAAAGTCCTCTATCAATCCCGCGCTAGCTATCGATGGCGTGATGTTGACGATGTATGACCGACGGAACCGCCTGTCGGCACAGGTCGCAGAGGACGTGCGCAAACATCTGGGTCGCGCTGTATTTGAGACGATCATTCCCCGTAATGTTAGGATCGCCGAAGCCCCAAGTTTCGGTCAGCCCGTCATCACATATGCGCCTGCATCCAAGGGCGCAAAAGCCTATTTAGACTTGGCGGATGAACTTATTAAAAAACATAGAAATCGTAAGTAAAACAGTAGGTTAACCTTATGTCAGAGACTGAAAATACACCGAAAAAGACCCCTGCTAAGAAAGCGCCAAAAAAGGCGAGCGCTCGCGGTTTGGGTCGCGGCTTATCCGCCTTAATGGCCGACGTATCGGTGCCTGTGCAAGAGACACCTCAAAGCCAGACACCGCAAATTAAGACAGCTGAGAAACCTGCTGTAACGTCCGCTGCTGTTGTGACGCCCGTCATCACCGACACACCAGATACCAGCGCTCGCAACGTCCAATTCATTGCGATCTCTCGCCTTGTCAGGAACCCTGACCAACCGCGTAAAATGTTCAATGAAAAGGACATGGCGGAACTAACGGATTCCATTCGTCGCCAAGGCGTGTTGCAACCCATCCTTGTTCGCCCGATCCCCGAGAGTGTGCGGTCCAAGACGGAATCCACGACCGCTGACTTCCAAATCGTTGCAGGTGAACGTCGCTGGCAAGCCTCTCTAAAGGCCGGCCTTGACGCTATGCCTGTCTTGATCCGTCAATTGACCGATCAAGAAGTCCTCGAAATTGGTGTTGTGGAAAATGTGCAACGCGCAGATCTCAACCCGATTGAAGAAGCCCGCGCTTACCGCGCCCTGATGGACGATTTCGGCCGCACACAGGTCGACGTGTCGGAGGCCATCGGCAAAGCCCGCAGCCATATCGCCAACTTGTTGCGCCTGTTGGAGATGCCGAACCAAGTTATGCGCTGGGTAGAATTGGGGCGTATCACCCCAGGCCACGCCAAAGCGATCATGACAATGCCCGACCCAACCGAAACCGCAGATATGGTCATTCGTGAAGGGATGTCTGTGCGGGCCACCGAACAATATGTGAAACGCTATAAAGAGGGCGCGCCCATCATTTCGAACCTTACCGTTCCCCGTGAGGTCGATCCGAATATCAAAGCCCTAGAGCGTGAAATCTCAGAAATCCTCGGCCTACACGTCGCCCTTAATCACAAAGGACCCGCTGGAGAGCTAAAAATAAAATACAGAACGGGTGCACAGTTGGAAGACGTGATGCGACGTTTGAAGGGGTAGGGACGCCTACTTCAAGTATATTTTCCGAACAATGAGGCGTTGATCTATGAAAAGACGCGATTTTCTTATGGCTACTTTCTTCACGACTATTCTGGCGGCCTGTAGCCGCAAAGTACCTTTCTCGCCTGATATGATCCGTCCATTCGAATCCGATTTCGAATTTCCGTTGGTTCAGGTTGACGGAAAACTAGCCGTTGAGGCTTGGGAATATTTAGCGCGCGACCCCTCTATCTCCCCAGTCATTATCGGTGACCCCGAGAACGAACTATACATATCGGAAGCCATAGAATTCGGAGAAACCATAGCTGTAGAGCAAATAATCGCTAAAGCAGAGGATTTGGAATTTCCGCAAGGACTACAAGTTGAAAAACGCGCCGAGCTATCTGCTATGTTGGAGGCAGGCAAAGGAGATCAAAACTTTGAAGCCATGTTCGGGCATCTAGATTTGGAAACAGAAATTGATCCGAAAGATATCTTGAGTGATTGGCCGAAGCGAACCAACAAAGAAGGAAACGGTAATTTACCGTCTGTCGCAATAAATTGGAGCACTGAAAAACCTATTGAAACGGCATTAATTGCGCTGATACCGACGGCCGATTGGACCGAGGTTCCCGCCTATTTGCGATTTGGCGGATATAATGACTGCCCCGCGCCACATTGGCATGTCGCGGCTATGCGATATTGGCGAGATATTTATGATGTTCGGTTGATTGGGTTATCACATGACACCCTTGATCTACGGATTGGCAAACACCCACAAACTAAAAAAGAGGCGGCCCAACAGGCAATAAATCTATACGAATATTGTCCTGACTTGGTCGACCAAGGCAGTGGATCCATATCGGAACTTGCCCGCGATCTCATGAGCCATCGAAAATGGTCGCTTTGGTGGGACTAGAGGCTCAATTCCGCAATCCTTGACGAATTGAACGAAGATTCCCCTTAACATCCGCTGGATAGACCGATTTCGGACAAGGAGAAATTCTTAGGATGGGCGACTGTCCTTGACGGGCTTCGACGAAGGCGATGAGTGTTTCATTTCCAGAAGGCAGCGAACTACACCACGGTCCAATACAACTGGTTTCAATATCAACAGGGAAGCGCGTCAGACGCACATCTGTATTCGAGTGATGGGAGACTGATCGACCCTCGAACCAAGATTGCGTTAGTGTTGGCGGCTGTGATCTGAAACTCTCAGAACCTTGAACCGTCTCGGAGGTGGGTCGGGTCTTGGTCACAAATCTTCCCATTAAAATATGATAGACTTTATCGCTAGATTTCGCTTCTTCCAGAGTTTGCATCAGATTAGGTCGCGCACAGCTCAAGGCAAATGCGCTTTCAGACCAGAGGAGTGCGCCAAGTATCAAGGGTACCGAAAAACGTAACGTCATGGTGTGTCTCCAAACTAAGTCAGTGAATTGACCCACTCTCTCTTAGGAAACGCGGATTGAACCTTGGATTAATTACGTCGTTATTTCGAGTTCATCCTTTGGGTCACATAAACTCTACTTCGGACGCACAATCTCAAACTGGTCTGTAATCCGTCCGTATTTCGATCCTGTTAGCCGAGAGATCGGGGCGAGGGCGTCTATGTCTATGCGCAGTGGGTCGAGGCTCGCGATGACCTTGTCGTCCAAATGGAAATGTAGGACTTCACCAATAATGATACGCCCGCCGCCAGGTAAGGGCGTATCGGAGAAATATTTACACTCTAAACTCACAGGGGACGCTTTTAGACGCGGTGGCTTTACCCCAATCGAGGGGCGGGTTTCCAACTTCGCTAATGCTATCTCGTCTACATCTGCGGGTAAGGTTGCCGCGCAGATGTTCATTTGCGCCGCGAGCGGTTCATCGACCAAGTTCACGACGAACTCTCGGGTTTCCATAATATTATTCGGCGTATCTTTTTGGGATCCATCCGCATTGGGTTGGAACCCGACCACCACCACGGGCGGCTCGCTGCCCATCGCGTTGAAAAAACTATAGGGGGCCGCGTTGGCTTCGCCATTGCTATTCATCGACGTGACGAATGCAATAGGGCGCGGCAGAATTGTCGACGACAGCAATTTATACGCTGTCGCGGCGGAGATATTTTCAGAGGCGAAGTGCATGGCGGTTTAACTAGCCGTCCTTTTTCATCGTCACCACGCGTTGCGGGAACGGTATTTCGATGTCCGCTTTTCCAAGCGCCTCGAAGATTTCGATGCGGAGCTCTGACGCGCGGGCAAACCAAGTATCTGCGGGCAGCCAAACGCGGCAATTGAAATTCACAGAGCTATCCCCGAAATTCATGACGAAGACTTCGGGAGGCGATGGCGCGAGGTCGGTCACGCGCTCCTTCGCTGCCGTTAAAGTCTCAATCAAAACATTTTGTGCGTGGCGAAGATCGGTGTCATAGCTCACCCCAATATCCAGACGGAATTGCCGCATTGTGTGGCGACCGTAATTCTGAATCCGTCCACTCCAGACTTGCGAGTTAGGCACAAATTGAAATATACCCTCGGCGGTCTTAACAGTGGTCGCAAACAATCCGATTTCAACGATTGATCCAGATGTGTTGGGCAGATCGACAAATTCTCCGACCTTTAACGGCCGAAGGAACAAGAGCATCAAACCCGCAGCGATGTTGGAAAGCGTGTCTTTCAAGGCTAATGCAATCGCAAGCGCTGCGCCGCCGAAAATCGGAATAATGGCTGTCGGCGGCACCCCGACCTTAATCAAGACCGCATAGAGCGTCATGGCGATGATCACGTAGAAGAAAACCGAGGCAATGACGGGTTTCAATGTGGCGTCTAGGTGTTTTCCGCCAACCTTAGAACTTCGAATGCGTTTTTGTACCCAGCGACCCACCAATATGCCGACAATAAAAATCAGGAGCGCTGAAATTAAATTCAACGATATATTCAGGAGGAAGGGAAATTGCTCTCGCGAAAACTTCCAATATTCAAGCGCTTTATCCATGATTACTTCCGTTTCGCCGCATATCCCGCGAGGGCTAACAATAGACGTGAGACGATTGAATCGATCGGTGCACCTGCTGTTTTTGACGCGCGTTCCGCTGTCTGGCATTCCACCAGGCTGCGCTGCAACATACGTAATCCCCAAATATCGAGCTGTCGGGAAAAGACGCGCTCCTGCATTGCAAAGACGGGCGGGCGCAGACCCTTCATGGCTTGACCCTTGGGCTGTCCCGAATCCATCGCGATGGAGGCTTCTGTGAGGCGCATGATTTGGCGTTGCAGACCGAAAAGAATGCCGATGGGGCTGACTTTCCCTGCAACGGCGCGTCGGAAACTCGAATCCATCGCATCAATTTCCCCTGATAGGGCTTCGGTGACGATGGTATCGATGGACGCGGATTGTCCGCCCGCGGCCACGGCTTGAATATCAGCCAAGGAAACAACCGCACCTTCGATGGAGCCATAGCCTTTATAGAGGGCCATTTTCTCTATCTCGCCCGCAGCCAGCGCGTGATCGCCCTCGACCAATGGCACCCAATTCTCAATCGCTTCGGGCGTGATGCGGATATTGTGCGCGCCTAAGCCGTCCCGGATTTGATCTTTCAGATCATTCGTACTGGCCGCGTAACAGGCAATCGCGGCGAAATGTTTCGCGGCTTCGACGGCTTTACGAATGGCGGAGCGCGGGGTCATGTCGCCCGCTTCTATAATTAGTTTCGCTTCGGCCCGCGTGGGATCTGTGTCGAAACTCTTTATCAATTTCGAAATCGCCGCGGCTTGGCGTTCATGGTCGAGGCGTAAACGCACAAGACGACCCCCGCCGAGCAAGCTCATCGCGCTCATTTCATCAGCGAGCTTTGCGGGATCAGAGGACAAATCGTCCGCCGTAATTAACGTCGACCCAAAGGTTGGATCAACGTCGGGTACAAATGTTTGTGACAGGGCCGAACCGCGAGCTTTCACCCGTCCTCTATCTGGGCCAAAAATCAATACGCCAATGATGTCTGCGGGTGGGGCAGAGAGGAATCTAGTTTGTCGCGCGCCAGTGATTTTCATTGGGAGACATTCTCATTGAGCTTAGGTCGACGTTGATTTCCAGAAGGCCCGCGCTTTCCAGAGGGGCGGCGAAAGGCGGTCCATTGTTTTAAGACTTGGCGGCGTCCAAGGCTTTCTTTTCCGCCAGTTTCTTGTCACGCTTGGCAAAGGCGCGCGCCATTTCGATAACTAATTTATCCGCTGTTTCCTTGGCGGCCTGTTCAACACCAACATTATCGGCGGTGATGACACCGTAAGGACCCGAGGGCGCGCCAAAGGTAGAGACCGTCGAGACAACGCCTGAATCGATTAACTTACCCGTCTTTGTGTTGAGCAATTTCCATCTCGCGAGGATGTTGACGTCATAACGTGACGCCACATCACCATCGGTCAAACCCAATCTTACACGACGATATTGCGGTTTAATTTCCAACGTATAGCGCGCGGGCGACTGCGCAACACCAACACGATCCCGCAGCCGTTGTGTGATCAAAAACCCAGCATTATTATCGGCAACATTTGTGACTTTTTTTGTGTCAATCGCAACATCGCTCAGGGTTTTTCCGTTCGGGCCTGTGGCGTGCATCGGCGTGAAGCCACACCCGCTGAGGAACAGAGCTGCCACCACGAAAAGGGGTAGGGCGAAAGAGGTCAAATAAGTGCGCATCATTTGGCCACTATATTGACGATACGGCCCGGCACAATGATGACTTTCCTAACGGTTGCGTCACCAATCGATCTTTGCACAGCTTCATCGGCCAGCGCGAGTTTCTCGATCTGG
>CALHXF010000101.1 GCA_938040095.1 uncultured Caulobacterales bacterium | reverse complement strand
GCGATCTTCACGCCAATCCGCGACGAGGGTGGGGTTATAGGCAAAGGCGCGGCCAATTCCGACCATCGCCACGCCTGCATCCGTCAGTGCAGATTCAGCCGTTTCGCGTTTCGTGACACCGCCTGTGACCATGACGGGCATATTTGCGATTTTTGAAATACGTTTGGCAAAGTCGAAGAAATAAAGTTCGCGTTTCGCCGTCGAGGTTTCCAATCGTCCGTCTTCGGAATTGCCCATCATGGCAGAGCTTTCATAGCTTCCGCCAGAGACTTCGACAAAGTCGACGGCTTCCGCGTTCAGCCAATCGACGACTTGTTCAGAATCGGCAATGTCGAACCCGCCCTTTTGGAAATCGGCGCTATTTAATTTCACGCCGACGATAAAGTCAGCGTTCACGCGGTCACGGATAGAGCGCACAATTTCGAGTAAGAACCGTGCACGATTTTCCAGCGGACCGCCCCATGCGTCTTCGCGTTGGTTGGTCAAGGGTGAGAGGAATTGCGCGACTAAATATCCATGTGCAGCATGAATTTGAACACCGTCAAATCCTGCGGCCTGCGCGGCCAAGGCCGTTTCGCCGAAACGTCGGATTTGGCCGCGAATTTCATCTTCTGTGAGGGCGCGGGCAGGTGTGAACATTTTATCCGCCATCCCATCTAGGGTGACTTTTGTGGCCGATGCAGAGACAGGCTCGACGCCCATCGCGGCAAAGAGCTGGCGCCCGGGATGGGAGATTTGCATGACGAATTTAGACCCGCCCGCTTTACCTGCCTTGGCCCAGCGCTCGAACTGACCACGCAAAGTCGGATTATCCAATGTGCCAGCCTGTAAAACGACACCGCCTGGTCCTGTCATCGCCGTTGGGTCTACCATCACATTGCCAGAAAGCGTAATCCCAGGACCCGCATCCCCAGCAGTGGCCGCATTAGACCATGCGGAATAAAGATTGACGAGCGCTTCGCCAGGGACTTGCCCTGCATCAGCCATGTTCTCCTCCATCGCAGCCTTACACAGGCGGTTTTGAACGGTGACGCCGTTGGGAAGGGTCAATGGTACAAAAATAGGTGAGGTCATGAGGGTGTCCAAGATTAATTTAGATAAGCTTAGACTGTAAAGTCGGCCTCGGGAATGGGGTGAAGAGAATTAATCCCGACGCCACGCTTTCCACAATCCGATACAGCTTATCGCAAGCCAGGCAATTTCGATCACGAAACTGGCAAGGTTGAAGCTATAAAATAGCGACACCAAAATTAGCACCGCGCCGACCCCATTGCCAACGCTATAGCGCCAGCCTTTCGGGTTGATTTTTTCCAGCGTTAAACCTGCGTAGGTCAGCAAAATAAAGCCAACCCCAATCAGGCCGATGATGTCAGGAAGTGTCGGGGTGTCAAATGTCATGGCGGCGGCCTTTGGGCGAGCCGTGGGCTTGCGTCAAGCGCTGTCTCCATGCGTGAAATGTCCCAAACTCTAAGGATGAACGCGCCTCATTGTCAGGTTTATCCGTCCGCCTTTCGGGACGAGCGCGCTTTCCCCGTAATAGACTTTACTGACGGAATGGTGACATTGACGGGCCGCCCCCGCGAGGATAACGACATCGCCGCTCATGACTTTTACACCCTGAGTTGGACCACCGCGTTTTGGCCCACCGATACGAAACATCGCGGGATCACCGAGTGATATAGAGACCACCGGCGCATTGAGTGCTAACTCGTCAGAATCAACATGCATGCCCATCTTCGCGCCGTCTTTGCCGACACTCTCGCGATACCAATTAATCAGACACGCTTCGGGTTGGTCATGCCAATCTGTGACGTCTTTCCAGAGTCGCGTGAGGAGGTTGGGCAGAGGCGGCCAAGGCGTACCCGTTGTCGGATGCGTAGGCTCATAACGATAGCCGCGATCTTTATCCGTCACCCAGCCGAGCGAACCAAAATTGCTCATGACAACAGAGAGTGGGGCGCCAGTACGCGGCATGCGGGGTTGGAAAAAAGGTGCCGTCTGGGTCCCTGCTTTGACGGCGTCGATCAACGCCCTCTGCTCCTCAGGGGAAAAATAGAGCGGATAATGGGCAAAGCCCTCGGGAAACGTCCGAGTAGAATTTGACGACTTAGCCAAATAAGGCGCGCATGACAAAGAAGACGATCGCGGAGAGGATACCGGCCAAAGGCACAGTCAAAACCCAAGCTGCAACAATCTTCATCAAGAGTGCGCGTTCAACAAGGCGCGGGCGATGCATTTTCTTCATCGCGCGCCAGTCTTTGGCTGATGGGCCAGATGTCTGCGCAGCAAATTCTCTCATCAATCCACGGCGCTCGTTTAGAACGGCAGCTTCATAGCGGGCTGTGAAATCCGTTGCTGTGCCGAAGGCTTGTCCGACCCAATCTTCACGCGCTTTATCACGGGCGGCTAAGGCCTCGCGTAGGAAGCCGATCCCGAAGATACCGCCGATTGTGATATGTGTGGACGATACAGGTAGACCAAGTTGGCTGGCGATAATCACGGTTATCGCGGCGGCCAAGGCCACACAGAAGGCACGCGTCATATTCAGCGTTGTGATCTCTGATCCCACAGTTCTGATCAATTTTGGACCATAAAGCGCGAGACCAACGGCGATACCCGCTGCACCGATCAACATCACCCAGATTGGAATACCCGCTTTAGAGGCGACTTCACCCGATTGAATTGCGGTATTAATTGCGGCCAATGGACCAACAGCATTGGCGACATCATTCGCACCATGAGCGAACGACAGTAATGTCGCCGCAACGATGAGTGGGATCATAAAGAGGTGATCGACACCTTTCTTAGTGTTCTTCCGAACATCAGGTGCTCGTCGTAACAACATTGCCGTAATCGCGAGGACCGCCAACCCAATCACGAAGCCTATACCAAGCGCGGGAATGAATTCGATTTTGATAATTTTTTTGAGGCCTTTGAGGATCAAATAGGTCGCGAAGGACCACGCCATGATACCCACCAAAAGTGGTACGATGCGTTTTGCAGACCCTTCAATATCGCTCTGATACAGAACCGTGCGTTTCACGAAATATAAGGTCAGGGCTGCGATGCCGCCGCCGAGTGCGGGGCTGATGACCCAACTCGCAACGATTTTACCAACAACGGACCAATCTGCGATGGCCCAGCCGCCTGCGGCGATACCTGCGCCCATCACGCCGCCAACAATAGAGTGAGTTGTTGAAACAGGTGCGCCAATAAATGTAGCCAAGTTCAACCAAAGGGCCGCGGCCAAGAGGGCTGACGCCATGACCCAAACGAAGACTTCCAGTTCGCCCTCAAAGTAACTCGGATCAATAATGCCGCCTTTAATCGTGGAAACAACATCGCCGCCTGCGATTAATGCGCCGGCTGCTTCTGCGACAAAGGCGATGATGATCGCTGCGCCGAGGCCCATAGCCCCTGACCCAACCGCAGGGCCGACATTATTAGCAACATCATTGGCCCCGATATTCATGGCCATATAACCGCCAACGACGGCTCCAAAGATCAAAAAGCTGGGGTCACCTGACAGACCACCAAATTTATTCTGAACAAATAAGTAAATCAGAACCAAAAATAAGACTGCGCCTAACAAGCGTAGCATATCAGTGCCCGCAAATTTGCGCTGGGAGGTCGGAAGGGGATCAGACATGATGTTGCTCATCAAAAAGGAACTTCTGAAAAATCCCTTACCTACCGTCTTGTCCGAGTCCAGCCCTGTTCATCTTTTTTCAGGGGCGAAGATGACAGAAATTTCAGGTGCGTGGTTAACTTGTGATGTTTATAAATCTTTTATGACAAATCGCCCTAGTTTTGTATATTTTTTGTGACAGTCCTCGCGCGTTCCACATTTGGCTTGATGTTGCTTCTAGGTGTTGGCGCGTGTGGTGAGGCCGCGTTAAAAGCGCAGTCTTCAAACGCGCAAACGATAGGCTCGACGCCTCAAACACCTCCATTTCGACCTCAAATCATCAAACCTCAAATTATCCAGCCGAGCGCCAAAGCCGCCCCTTTGGTTAAAGCCGCCCGTGACAGACTATCGGCATTGGTTGTTTATGTCGGTCTCGACTATCCGGGGGATGATGCCCCTGCCATAATCGGCGTTTGCAAGGATGTTGTCATCCGCAGCTATCATGCGGCCTATGGTTTTGATTTCCAAAAAGCGGTCCACGAATACATTCGCCAAAACTTCAGCGCATATCCGACGACTTGGGGCACAGCCGTCCTGACAAAAACATCGATCATCGGCGTGTCCCGAATTTAGAGGTCTGGTTCACCCGTGCGGGTCATAACCTGCCTATTACGGAGAATGCCGCAGATTATTTGCCTGGGGATGTTGTGAGCTGGCGTTTAGATGACGGATCAGGGGGCAACGGCCTCCCGCATATAGGTATCGTCTCGGATCGTGTGTCTGCAGCTGGGACACCCTTGATCATCCATAATATCGGGCGCGGACCAGAGGAAAGCGACATGCTTTTTGACCAGACCATCAAAGGTCATTTCAGATTCGCGCCTGAATCGTGACCTGTTGTGGTGGTGTTTTAATCTTGAAATGGAATGCGCCCTTTGGGATGCTCCACGATGCAAAATCGTTTCATTAAATTTGGTTTTATCTTTGGGTGCATTGGTCTCTTGCGGGCAAACGACTGCATCGACTGAGACTGTATTTTTAGAGCCGTCATCAGAACGTTTTGAGGCTGACAAGGCTTGGGAAGAGTTGAAAGGCTATTTTGATCTTTTTTATGCTTATAGTGATCGAATGGATTTTGATATCGAAGCGGCTCTGGATGCCACGCAGTCCAGAGCTATAAATACGACATCTAAAGAAGAGTTTCGGCAAGAGGTTGCGCGGTTCGGTCATATTTTTGGGGACCCACACATTGTTGTTGGCCCTTTGGCGGACACTGACTTTAACGTGGTGCCGAGTTCCTCGGACCTCCGTATTCGTTATGTGTCAGGCGAATATGTAGTTGAAGATGTGCGCGCGCGCTCTGCGGCCGATAAAGCAAATATCCGTCCTGGCTTCATTCTGAAAACCATTGACCAAACCGCCGTTGAGGCTGGTGTTTCAAATATATTTGCGGGTTTGGTGGTCGATCCGACCGCGCGTCAAAGAAGTCATGCTGCGACGCTTCTTGCGAACGGCAAGCGTGTCGGTGACCGCGGCTTGGTGTTTGATAATGGGGTTTCCGTTACTCTCCCAAACCCTCGCGTATTTGCCCGATCCCTGCAAGAGCAGCCGGCTCTCTCTGTGTCTTATCAGCAGGATATCGCAATCATCCGTATTCACAATTCACTCGGGGAAAATGATACAATTAAAGCCTTCGATGCTGCGATGATTCAAACCGCTGACGCGACAAGGATTATGCTCGACTTACGTGAAACTCCAGGCGGCGGAAACACTGAGGTGGCCCGCTCGATTATGGGGCATTTCGTGACTTCGGACCGTCCGAATCAAACACATACAGTGCCGTCTTTGGAGCGAGAATTTACTGTACCTCGAAAGTTCACAGAATTTGTTCTACCTCGCGCGCCTTATCGCGCCTCCTCCGGCACCGTCGTTCTGGGAAGTTATTGGACGAGTTCCATGGGCGAAGGTATCGTCATTGGATTAGATGGGGCCGCAGATATGCACGTTATCGCCTCCGATATGGGAGATCTGCTTGGTGGGGTGTCGAACTATACTTTGAATGCATCAGGTATTCGATTGGATATTCCGTCTGAAACTTTATCCCATATTGATGGGACACCGCGAGAGGAATTTTTGGCTGACACGCCCTTGAGGTCTGCAAACCGCGACGCATCAGGTGGTGATCCAGCATTGAATGCGGCATTACTTTATTTGCAATCTCTTCAAAAGAGTCCGTAAAAAACCCACTTTGTACCCTTGCGAGTCCGTTTTGCCCCCCCATATCGTGTGCAGAATGAAGGTTTGCCTTGCGGCTGTTATGGCGCGCGCATGCCCGAAAAATTATTCACATACCGCAGATGCCGGAAATCGGGTCTGCACCGCATTTGGAGTATATTATGTCTAAAGTGATTGGCATTGACCTCGGCACCACCAACTCGTGTGTCGCAGTTATGGATGGCGACAAGCCAAAAGTTATCGAAAACGCAGAAGGCCAACGTACGACCCCGTCTGTTGTTGCCTTTACCGAAGACGGCGAACGTCTGATTGGTACACCTGCGCGTCGCCAAGCGGTGACGAACCCAGAGCATACATATTTCGCCGTTAAGCGTTTGATCGGTCGTCCGTTCTCTGATCCAGCGATCAAGAAGGACGCAAAGCTTGTCCCTTACGCGCTTGTTAAAGGGAAAGGCGGCGACGCCTATGTCCAAGGCCGAGACAATGCGCTCTCTCCTGCTGAAATCTCTGCGATGATCCTGACGAAAATGAAGGAAACGGCTGAGGACTACCTCGGCGCAACGGTCACTCAGGCGGTTATCACGGTTCCAGCTTACTTTAACGATGCACAGCGTCAGGCCACAAAAGATGCCGGTAAGATTGCTGGCCTCGAAGTTCTACGGATCATCAACGAGCCAACAGCTGCGGCGCTAGCTTACGGTATGAACAAAGAAGACGGCAAAACGATTGCGGTTTATGACCTCGGCGGCGGTACATTCGATGTGTCAGTTCTCGAAATTGGTGATGGCGTCTTCGAAGTGAAATCCACAAATGGCGATACATTCCTCGGCGGTGAAGATTTCGATATGCGTATCGTTGAATATTTCGCGGACGAATTCAAAAAAGAAAACGGCATTGATCTGAAAAAAGACAAGCTCGCTCTACAGCGCCTTCGCGAAGAAGCTGAGAAAGCCAAGAAAGAGCTGTCCACTGCGTCTTCATACGAAGTGAACCTGCCCTTCATCACGGCTGATGCAACTGGACCGAAACATTTGAACATGAAGCTTTCGCGCGCCAAGCTCGAAAAGCTTGTCGATGATCTGATCAAACGTACAATCGCACCGATCAAAAAAGCCATTGCAGATGCAGGCCTTTCGGCGGCTGACATTGACGACGTTGTTTTGGTTGGCGGCATGACCCGTATGCCAGCTGTTCAAGCGGCTGTGACGAAGTACTTTGGCAAAGAACCGCATAAGGGTGTGAACCCTGATGAAGTTGTTGCCATGGGCGCGGCGATCCAAGCTGGTGTTCTTCAAGGTGACGTCAAAGACGTTCTTCTCCTTGACGTGACGCCATTGTCCCTCGGTATCGAAACTGAAGGCGGATTGTTCACACGCATGATCGACCGTAACACGACGATCCCAACGAAAAAATCACAGGTCTACTCAACCGCAACAGATAACCAATCTGCTGTGACGATTAAGGTTAGCCAAGGCGAACGCGAAATGGCTGCGGATAACAAAGCCCTAGGTCAATTTGATCTGGTTGGTATCCCGCCGGCACCGCGCGGTATGCCGCAAATCGAAGTGACCTTCGATATTGATGCGAACGGTATCGTGAACGTGTCTGCCAAAGACAACGCAACAGGCAAAGAGCAGCAGATCCGTATCCAAGCGTCTGGTGGTTTGTCGGATGACGATATCGCAGCGATGGTCAAAGACGCCGAAGTCAATGCGGAAGGCGACAAAGCCCGCCGCGAATTGGTCGAAGCCAAGAACCAAGCTGAAGCGTTGATCCATAAAGCTGAGACTGATTTGGTCGAACATGCCGAAGCGATCACACCAGAAGACAAAGCTGCCGTTGAAGAAGCCCTTGCCGAAGCCAAAGATGTTTCCGAAGGCGAAGACACAGCTTTGATCATCGATAAAGTACAAGTCTTGTCTGCGGCCCTCATGAAGGTCGGCGAGTCCATGTATGAAGCGGCAGCCGCCGCAGCTGACACAGGTCCAGAATCTCAAGCGGCACAAGCCGATGATGAAGATGACGATGTTGTTGACGCTGAATTTGAAGACGTAGACGACGAGTCTGCCGCCTAAGGCGCGCTCTGCGTTGATGGATTAGAGGCCCTGCGCGACCTGCGTGGGGCCTTTTTCAAATGGGGAACAGCACAAATATAGACCCGCCCTTTGGGACGTTTGCTCTGCCAGATCGGCGAGAGAAAATTCGCCAATCTGCGTCACGATTTTCGGATACGAAGCCGGGGCGTTGGGGTATTTCCTTGGCGCGGAAGCGCGCGATCAAGGGCCTCGCGGAACCTTTTGATGTGAACGTTGCGTCGGGCGTTAAGGCGCGGCTTTATCCCTCGACCAATCGTTGTGAAAAACGCGCACTGGCGGGTGTCCAAGTATGGGATGCGGTTGAACGCCATGCGATCCGCGATGCCATATCAACGTCGACAACGAAGCCTTTCGTTTTTTTTGACGTTGGCGCGAATGTGGGTCTCTATTCTCTTTTTGCGAATGCATATGCGCAGAGTTTTGATCTTCCGATACAAATTTTCGCTGCGGAACCCAGCGCAGAAATTGGCGCGCGTTTAGCATTCAATGCTGCGGCGTCTGAAGCCGATATAAAACTAATTCGTTCTGCGATTTCAACGGAATCTGGTGATGTCTTTTTGTCGGATGGCGAAGGTAATCGTGGTGAAGGCAAATTGTCTGATCAAGGCGAAGCCGTGAACGCGATGACTTTGTTGCAACTTTGTGTGGCAACAGGCGTCAATTATATCGATATCTTAAAATTAGATATTGAAGGTGTTGACCTCCCCGTTCTCACGCAATTCTTCGAACAGGCCCCTGTGAGCTTACATCCAAAGATGATGATTTTAGAACTCGATCAAGAATCTGCAGAGCCGCTCATTGCGCTCGCTCTAGCCCATAACTATCTCATAACTAATCGCACGCGCATGAATGCTGTCGTGACGAAACGGGACCCATAGACATGTCCAAACGTGATTATTACGAAATCCTTGGTGTTGCCAAAACGGCTGACGCGAAGACAATGAAATCCGCCTTCCGCAAGAAGGCAATGGAGTGTCACCCTGATCGACATCCCGATGACGCAGGCGCAGAAGCGCGTTTCAAAGAATTAAATGAAGCGTATGGCATTTTGTCTGACGAGCAAAAACGAGCCGCCTATGATCGTATGGGTCATGCTGCCTTTGAACAAGGTGGCGGCGGTGGAGCTGGCGGGGGCTTCCAAGACTTCAACGATATCTTCTCGCAAATGTTCGGTGGCGGCGCAGGTGGTGGCGGCTTTGCGGATATGTTTGGCGGCGGCGGCGGTGCAAGACGTCAACGCGAAACTGTACAACGCGGATCTGATCTTCGCTATGAATTAGATATTACCCTCGAAGAAGCTTTCGCAGGCAAAGACATTGATATTACCGTTCCGATTGCGGAAGATTGCGAACGATGTGACGGCGTTGGCGCTGAACCTGGCGCGACAGTCGAAACCTGTTCCACATGTGCAGGCGCCGGACGTGTCAGACAGCAACAAGGTTTCTTTACAATGGAACGCGCCTGCCCAACATGCGGCGGACAAGGCGAATATGTGTCTGATCCATGCCATGCTTGTGATGGCGTTGGACAAACACGCCAAGAAACCGAATTAGATGTTTCGATCCCTGCGGGCGTCGAAGATGGCACGCGCATCCGTCTAACGGGTCAAGGCGACGCTGCACCGAAACGCGGATCAGACGGTCGACGCCAACGTGGCGATCTCTATATTTTCGTTGGTGTTGGCTCCCATGATCTATTTGAACGTGACGGCGCAAATCTCTTTTGTCGCGCACCAGTACCGATGACCGTCGCGGCTCTCGGTGGCGACATTGAAATCCCAACGATTGATGGCGGGCGCTCTAAAATTAAAGTCAGCGACGGCAGTCAGACAGGTAAACGCCTGAGGTTGCGTGGCAAAGGCATGAGCATTTTGCGGTCTGATAAACGCGGCGATATGTATATCGAACTTGCGGTTGAAACACCGTCGGGCCTCAGCAAACGCCAACGCGAACTGCTCGCTGAATTCGCCGCTGAAAGCGGAGAGAATTCAATCTCGCCAGAATCGAAGAACTTTTTCGATAAAGCCAAAGCGTTCTGGGACGACCTCGTCGATTAAATGTCCCAACGCTTCGCCTTTGTGGGATTGATGACAATTTTAGCAACCGTTTTCGGATGCGTTGCAGCGGCCATTCAAATCGCTGGACAGCCTGATATCGTTTTTGACCTGATCAAGATTGGCGGAGTCATTGCCATTGGGACGAGTTTAGTCAGCTATGTTGTCTGGTCAATTCTACACCTGCGAAGTGGCAATTTCTTGAAAGGCGGGCTGTCGGGTTTTCTGACGGCACTGGTCATTGTTCCGCTCCCTGTTTTTGCCTCAACGCTGAAAAATAAGGTGTTGGCCAGCGAAGGTGATTTGGTCATTTCAATCGTTGAGAATCTGGGCGTGGCGGTCAAAACAGGGTTTCTGACGTTTGAGGTGGTAACGAAAGCCTCGCTTTTGGCTGTCATTGCCAGCGTATGTCTGGGTGTGGTGATTGCGCGATTTATACCTGCGGAAATTCCTAAGGGACGTTGATTTCTGTGCTTGCGATCATGCGCTTATCTTTATCCGTAACTTCCAGGCGATAGCGACCAATCCTGAGGGACAGAGGTTTGTCAGAGTGTGGCGGACGATAAATTGTATCCTCAACGACGGCTGCTTGAACCTTACGTAAATCGTAAGCTGTCACGCGGGTGTATTGATCTTCAAACTTTAACTGCGACGGGAGTTCAACAAAGTCTCGCCCGATTTCGCGAAGCCACGTCGGTCGACCATTATATTGAACCTCTTTCGGGGGGATGATGACAACATCATATCCATTAGATGTGATCGGATTGCCATCTTGATCAACGGGTAGCGCATACCCAAAAGTTCCGCCGCGAAACACTGTCTCACTATAGCAATCTGTCTGACTAATTGTGAGAGGGTTTATCCCGCTTTGTTCCTGAAAAAATTGCGCCATCCATTTCTCACCACTAACGCCTTCCACCTCTCGGACGTGGTGATATCCTGCATGAACCAGTATTTTTATGTCGGATGCGTTGTCCAGTTCAGCGAGGATGTTTTTGGCTTGCGCGGTGTCCCGATGCGCGATTTGACTGACGGCACTTTTGGGAAGCGGCAAAGTGTTTTCATAAGCAAAAAGCGTATATCCAGTCTGAATGACGGTCTCGATCAACTGCCCAAAAACGGGCTCGGAAATGTAGGATGTTCCGTCAGTCAGTGTGGGGTAGCCACGCTTTGAAAGTTCAACATTTCTATTCTGATCTGAGAATACAGCGGGATCAAATGCCTCGGCTCCAAAATGAGTAAACCCATCCGCCTTCAAGGCTTTCGCGAGTTCACCAATGAAAGCGCGATGTATGGGTTTGTAGTGTGCTTCATTGATCATAACAATCTGCTGGTCGCGGGCTAACTCGACGAGTTTAGGCATAGGATCGACGTAGGTAACACCAGGTCCCTCGCTGGGGCATGGCTTTGAAGCCGTAATAGAGACGAAATCTGCATGCGTATGTTCAAATGCGCCCCAGCTTTCTGCTTGCAAAGTGACCTCTGTTTCCGTTGGAGAACAGGCTGATGTGCCAAGGCCCAATGTGAAGGCTAGTGTGCGAAGCAAAGGAGGACGGGGGTTTGACATCATACGTTAAACTTATTTCGAGGGTTTAACCGTCACCCGACGAAACTCCGCCGGTCCCGCGATGATCGATGACCATAAATCATCCTCTTCCTCTGCATCAGGCACGTCACGAGTGAGATGCCAGAGCGTCCGAATATAAGCGCCGTCCGTATCCTCGCTCATTTGCCCGGTCCAACTGGTGAGGCTGCCGTAGCCCTTAAAGTTGACAGTGAATGTCAGTTGATCGCCTTCACGAAATCCCGTTAGCGGGAAATGTGTGGCAGGATCAGGGCTGCCGAGTTGCGTGTTATAATGCCCCGAAAGCAAACCCCCCGCTTCGGCAAATGTGACAGAAGACCCGCGTTCGTTCACCCAGGTTCCTGTGACGTTAGGTTCCACATCTTGCGCCTGAGCACCGCAGGCGGAAAGCGCCAAGGCGAATGGGATAATTAATTTATACACCTGCAAACCCCAGAATGAGATAGAGCCCCGTTGTGATGGCTCCGCCGATGAGGGCGTATGGTAACTGTGTACGGATGTGATCAATATGATCATTCGCCGTGGCCATTGAGGCAATGATAGATGTATCTGACGTCGGGCTGCAATGATCTCCAAAAACGCCACCGCCCAGTGCGGCTGCAATGGCAAGTGTTGGACTGACGTCCATACCGTTGGCGAGAGGAACTGCGATAGCGATCATGATCGCGAATGTGCCCCAGCTTGTCCCCGTCGAAAAAGCGACAAAACACGACACGAGGAAAATCATCGCAGGCACAAGTGCTGGCGAGATAAAGCCTTTCGCTGTTTCGGCCACGTAAAGTCCTGTGCCTAGATCCTTACAGAGGCTCCCCAATGCAAAAGCCAGAACCATGAGAATGGCTAATGGCACCATACCCGACATTCCCGAAAGCGAGGTTTCAAAGCTCTCGCGAATACCTAGCTGTCCGCCAATTTTATAGAGGATCATCGCGCCGATGACCGCCAAAGACGTCGCGTAGAGGACGGATTTGGAGCCAGACCCCGCGCGCATATCTCCGTTGCCCGTCATAAAGAGGAATGCCAACATCAAGCCAACCATGAGGCCAATCGGGATCAGCATATTTCGGGCTTTGGGAGACACGCCCTTTTTGGCTTCGGTTTCCGTATTGTCGCCCATCATGATCTGCGCGTCAGGCCGGTTCAGAGCGCCTGTTTCCTTGGCGCGAACCTCTGCCCTTTTCATCCCACCAATGTCCCGTCCCGAGAGGATCACGAAGACCAAAATTACGATAACTAACATGGGGTAGAAGTTGAACAGAGTCGCGCCGATCAGAACCTCGAACGCGGTTCCGCCTAGATCAAATCCCGCGTCCTGTTGCGTTGCAATCAATCCCATGATGAAAGCGCCCCATGCGTTGAACGGAATGAGGATTGACGACGGCGCAGACCCACTATCGGCAATATAGGCCAGCTTCTCACGCGGGATTTCCAAGCGATCAAAAACAGGACGATAAAGTGTACCAACGGTTAGGATCGAAATATTGCTCTCAATGAACAACAGCAATCCTGTTCCGAGCGCTAGAAGCTCCACTAATTTTCGTTGCCCGCGTGTCTCGGCGTTGTCGCTCATGCGATCCAGTTTTTGCATCAAGACATTTACGAACCCCGCAACACCGCCCGAACGTTGGATGAGGGCGATCAAGGCCCCGACAATTAGCGTGAACAAGATGATCCGTGTATTCCCAGTCTCTGCGAAGACTCCGACGATCCCATCCATAGCGTCCAGCGTTCCTGTCAACGGGTTCCCACCTGCGAGAATGACAAACCCAATCCACAAACCCGCCGCGAGCGACAGAAAGACTTGCCTGGTCCAAAGCGCCAAACCAATGGCGAGAACGGGCGGGAGAAGCGAAAGAAGACCAACAGTATTTTCCATGGTGCAGAGGTAACCTGCGTCGCATCCGTAGGAAAGCGCTAATCGTTCAGCGCGTTCCTAACATGTGTTGAAATTATTCTTGATCAATCAAAGCCAGTGCCGCGTCATAAGCGGGGTCGTCTCCGTTGATGAAGGCCTCTGCCGTCATGGGCGCAAATATGTCAGGTGATACACCTTTGTTGGGAGTGAAAGTGCTGATGGCGTTGAAGTCTTGGAAGACAGGCACGCGCGTTCGAATTCCGCTCTCTGGCAGTTTCAGCGTAAATAATACACCTGCCGTTGGACCTTCGGCGCTCCCGCCTGTTTCTTCCCCAATTAGGGTTGCACGTCCCATGTCTTGGAGTTTGGCGAGTAAGGCTGTGCTCGCAGACCCGTTGGATTGGCTTGTGAGCACCAATAATTTTCCTGTGAACGCGTTACGGTCGGGCTTCACCGATTTGAGGTCGTCGGAAAACACTTTGCGCAAGGAATAGGTTCCGCTCTCATTTTTTGTGAAGCCGAACTTGTTGGGATTCAGAACCCGTTTATCCCATGTCGATAAATATGTTTCTAAGCCAGAATGATCTAGCGTCTTGATGCGTGTCTCTCTTGCGAGACGGTCTTTTTCCGAGATCAAATGCGCAAATAATCTGACTTTGGCGTCCGTAGAGCCGCCGCCATTTTCGCGCAAATCGAGGATCAGGGTCTCGCGACCTTCCGCATTTATCGCACTGAAAATAGGGTCATAAATCTTGTCAGGTTTGACGGGGTTGCGGTAATTTACGAAGCTATCAATGCGAAGATAAGCGGCAGTTTCACCAATCCGATTAAATGTTACAGCATCAGGGAAATCTGAGCTTTCTTTCCCATCCAATACCAAGGCTTTCCAGTCTTTGTGCAAGACACGATCAACGCTCACCGTTTGACGGTCCCCATTCACCGATTTAATTCCCAATTGAGCTGTTGGTTCTATATCCCACAGCAGCGCGCCAAAATGATCAATCGACCCGCCCATAAATTCAAATGACGCCCCCATGTGAACGTCACGGACAAACCCTGTGTCGCCATCTACGGGGATCAGCGGACGGACTTCATCCATCATGTCATTTATTGCGCGACCATCGATAGATGTGATTTCGTCTCCGAAGACCAAACCGGTCTCACCTGGGTTCTCAATGATCGCCCGACCTTCGACGACGCGCCACGCCAGTGGCAAATAGACAGGTGTGATATTCCGATCTTTCGCAATCGCACGTGGGAGTTCCGTCTTTGTGTGATCGCAGCGAATTTGCGCGAGAACATTTTGAACCTCAATATACAAACTTCCGAGGCTTAGACCCGCTTTGGATTCGGCTTTCAGATTAATCGCATCCCAAGCCGTATCCAGTGCGCTTTGCGATGTGTAACGCGTATATCCGGGGTGGATACGCTCATAGGTCTCTCTCGCGAGGGCGATATCTGTGCTGATTTGAATCGGTGTTAGGATTCGATCTTGCGGGCGCATGTCCTGCGCCGTCGAGCTTTGGGCGAAGAGCGGTGCAGATGTTCCGATGACGACGGCGAGGCTTGTCATGAGTATTTTGAAATTTGGCATGTGGTCATTCCATCAATTGTTTCGATGAATGTTGTTTGCCTGAGTGGTTTAGTCCCTGCGCCCCGATACGGATATTGAGACGCCCTTTATGGAAATTGCGACGATTTACGGATTATGAGACGTTTTGAAATATGCGGCTTTTGAACGCTGACGGCGTTTCGCCAGAGATATCTCGAAATACACGATTAAATGTCGCCTTTGAATTAAACCCTGAGTCCATAGCCACATTCAAGATATTATTGGCACCCCCTTCGATCAAACCCTTGGCATGGGTAACCCGCATTTCATTGATGAAGCGATTGAAGCTTTGCCCGATACCGTGATTCAAAGCCCGCGAAATATAGGTCTCATTCGTACCCATTCGACTCGCCACATCCCGAATGGAAAGCCTAGGTTCTAAATGCCAATCCTCACGCATCACCTTTTGTTTGAGCGCCTCGCCTTCAGATTTCCAGTTCTTCCCTGCCAACGTTTGCAGTGGGGTCTCAACGGTGGCCTCGATCTTGGGAAAGACCACATTTATCCGACTAATGGCGAGAAAGCCTAAAGCTGCGAAAACCATCATCGTGATGAGATGAAACGGATAAGCGGCAATATAGGAAAGGCTTGGATCGACGAGCGAAATCACGGCAAGGCTCAACCAGATAAGGCCCGCCAACCCAAGCCCACCAAAGACCCAAACCAACCAGACAGGATCGTAGTCTCTCGCGGCAGATTCAGTTTCTTTCAAAAAGGCTTGGTAGCGACGGATCAAAGATAATGTGAGCCACAAACAGCTTAGGGACATTGCTATCGTGATCAAAACAATGAGCGGTTCGATATAGGGCAAATGTACCGTTCGATTAAAGGTCCATTTATTCTGATAATCGCCAAGGCCGAGATAGGCGATCAGGAAATAGACCATCGCCAGTAACCCTGGAATTAACAGCGCCTTTCGCCAGCCTAGAGACGTTTTCATCATCAAGGCATGGGCATGAAAATAGATCAGGACGGGGATTAGAAGCTCCGCGTTGAACGGGAAAAATGAGAGCCCAGGCCAAACCGTATAGGCATTGGCAAACCCAATAATTTGCGGCCCCATGCTCCAGACACTCGCGATCAAGGCCATGCCCAAATATTTATTTGCGCGACGCTCCAGTGGGCGAAACAAGAGAATGAGACCAGATATCAGAATAGGGAGGCAAACCGCAAAAATAAGCGCA
>CALHXF010000100.1 GCA_938040095.1 uncultured Caulobacterales bacterium | reverse complement strand
GGGTGCAGAGCAACCTAACCTCGGTGGACCTGCCCCATTTTCGCAGCGCGACAGATCACGATTCTTGGAAGCCTTGCATTTGCTGCTGGTTAAAAAACAAGAGACTTAGCCTCGGCTCGCGACGACCAACTGCAATCGCCGGATTTCCTGTGATAGGGCTCGGCGGTTCAATTGCATATTGAACCACATTTTAAGCGCGATTTGAGCGGAGTTTGCAAGCACAGCAAGGACTCCCCAAATGATCTGCATCCGCAAAGTCTCTGCGACGAACATTTGCCAGATCGAAATAATTAAGATCGATGCAAAAATAAAAATCCCGCCCCACGCCATGATACGCATAGCACTGCCTTCACCCCGCAAACTTCTCAACGCTGTTGTATAATAGCCTGTCTCATCAATTGTATCGCCGTCGAAAGCCGCATCGGCCTCGCTCAATATGGCTTTCATTTCTGTATCAAAGTCACTCATTTGGTTTCTCCATTCAAGTTTTCGTAGTGTGTTTTCAATTTCCGCCGCGCCGTTGATAGTCGGGATTTGACGGTCCCAAGCGGGATGCCGAGCGCCGCCGCGATTTCTGTGCCGCGCAAGCCTTCCACATAAAATAAGCTCAGCATGAGCTGATCCGTTTCAAGCAAATGGGACAAAGCTTGCCGCAACGATAAAGCGGTCTCGGGTCCCTTGGTCGCTGCGGGCTCTGGAAGGTCCGCGATCACCTGTCTGGCCCGAACGGCATCTTTGATGTGATCGGCGGCACGACGCCGTACAATCGTATAGGCCCACGCCGCAAATCGGTCGACCTCTCGCAGCTTGTGAATATCCCGCGCGATGGTCAGTGACGCGTCTTGCATCACGTCACGCGCGTCATCTGCATTACCCATTAAACGATGTGCGAACCGCAGCAGCTTCGGATGCCAACGCCGATAAAGCGCGTCAAAGGCCCGAACATCGCCCTGCGCGGCCAAACCAACCTGATAGGCATCCAGCGCAACGCTCTTTCGCTTTTGCGTATTTGTTATCTCTGATGTCACACATATCCTTCGCGTGGTCTCATCTTATAGTCCGTCCTCGCGGTGAAAAGGTTCACCGCCTTCGTAAATTTTTTGTGTCTGCGCCAGCTTCGCGTTGACCTCTGTGACCGTCGCCCTATGTTCCGCCCGCTTTTTACAGGAATTCAGCTATGACACCCACTCAACTCGAAACCGCCATTGAAGCTGCATGGGACGACCGCGCGGCCTTGTCACCTGACACCAAGGGCGAATCCCGTGACGCCGTCGAAGCCGCAATTGCGGGATTAGACAACGGCACATTTCGTGTCGCGTCCAAAGCCGAAGGCGGCGATTGGGTTGTGCATCAATGGCTCAAGAAAGCCGTCCTTCTCGGCTTCCGTCTTGAAGCCAATCAAATCATGACGGGTGGACCTGCTGGCGGGCATTGGTTTGATAAAGTTCCAAGCAAATTTTCGGGTTGGGGTGAAGCTGAATTTAAAGCCGCAGGCTTCCGCGCTGTCCCGCCCGCTGCCGTCCGCAGAGGCGCATATATCGCACCGAACGCTGTCTTGATGCCGAGCTATGTAAACCTTGGCGCTTATGTCGGCGAAGGCACAATGATCGACACATGGGCGAGTGTTGGCTCTTGCGCACAAGTTGGCAAAGACTGTCACATCAGTGCGGGATCTGGCATCGGCGGCGTGTTGGAACCTTTGCAAGCCAACCCAACGATCATCGAAGACAATTGTTTCATCGGTGCGCGATCTGAAGTCGTTGAAGGCGTTATCGTCCGCGAAGGCGCTGTCCTCGCGATGGGTGTTTTCATTAGCCAGTCCACCAAAATTTATAACCGTATGACAGGTGAAATTACATTCGGGGAAGTACCTGCTTATTCTGTCGTCGTACCGGGCATGATGCCCAGCAAAGACGGAACTCATAGCCTCGCCTGCGCCGTGATTGTGAAAACGGTTGATGCGCAGACGCGGTCAAAGACGGGCGTGAATGAGTTGTTGAGAGACTAAGTCACACCATCGATGTGACCCTCCTCTCTTTTTAGTTGGAGAGGGTTTACCCCGAAGGGTGTTGAATTTCCTTTTAGCAAAATCAACAAAGCGACGATGCTGTCTCGTACGCATTCAACACATGCGAGATCGTACACAGCCCATCTCATTGTTTCAGGGGGAACTGCCGAAGTCAAAGAATGTAAGCGGGACTGTCCGCGTGGTCGATATTCACGATGGAATACCAAAGTAGAAAAAGTGTTTTGCGCGAAAATAGGCCACGCGGCAGCAGTTTTTGATAAAGCGGTAACAGCTGGTCATAGTTACGCGTCGGAGCCTGCCTTCCAGACCCGGACACGCAATGTCGTGCGCTCACTCTAAAAGCCCCGGCACACCTCGATGTCTCACCATCAAGCGCTCAACCCCACCGTCTTTCGGTACCAGCAAGCGAGGCCCCGCCTGTCCCGTGTCCGAAAGAACCCGTCCAACTTAACATAGGTTCGACGCGCGGGGATCAATCTCTTGAAATTAGGTTCAACGGATTGAATACAATGAATTTCCACTTTTTATAAACGCGGATCTATATTCAAAATAGCAGATATAGAGCTTGAATTTACCCCTTACGGCAGCAGTGGCTCGCTCAAATCAAAGACGGCGATAAATTCACGATTCTCGCGGCGCAACTCATAGGTCAAAGTTTCGGCGGGCGCGAGGGTGAAGGACCACACATTCGTCACAGACGCATCAAGGCCATTTTCACGGAAGTTATCAATCGACTCTTGATCAACAGGAAACACAACGCGCGTTGATGTGCTGTCACCAGACGCCATACCACCGTAATTTGTTACGGGATCCGGGGATCCATCTTTTAACGTATGGGCATGTTTGAACTCTAGGGCTTGGCCTTGTTCCATCACTTCCAACGACCAGACGCGGCTTTTATCTGCACCAACATCTAAGGCCATTGAGGTCATATTGTCAGAGACACATTTAATTGGTCCAAGTGTCAGAACCTCTTTTCGCCAGGATTCATCTGCCGCGTCTTGGCTAATAACCTTACCTTGGAAGCTCTGACCGCAAAGCGACTGAACACTTTGGTGGAAGTCAGACAGTGGCGTCACGGCAGGCGTCTCAGCGCAAGCCGTAAGCCACAGAGCACAACTCGCGAGCGCGATAGATTTCACCTTATTTGCTTTGCCAGGACGCGTCAGAGAAAAATGTGTCATCTATTGTACCGATCTTCGAATCATAATGGCGCGACCAGAATAGGTTTCCAGCTTTTGAAGTAAGTCACCTTGTTTAACAGGTTTCGTCAGATAGTCATCCATACCTGCCTCTAAACAATTCTGACGATCATCCTTCAGGGCATGTCCTGTCAAGGCGATCACAGGCGTCGGCGTGAGGCCATTTTCACGTTCAAAGGCCCGAATAGTTCGCGTGGCTTGAAATCCATCGACCAGTGGCATGGAAACATCCATCACAATGAGCGGGAAACGTGTGGGCTCTTGCATAAAGAAATCAATCGCCTCTTGACCATTCTTGGCAAAGATGGGCCTAAAGGCGGTGTCTGCCAACATGAGTTTGACGACTTCTTGGTTAAGCTCAAAATCCTCAGCGACAAGAATATCTTGTTTACGGGATGCACGGGGCACCTCAGAGCGTAACGTTTGCGGCTCTACATTTTTAGCCTGACGGATCACGGGATTAGAAATAACTCGCACAATCGTATCAAAAAGACGTCGCTCTCGGACGGGCTTAATTAGGTAGCTGTCGATCCCAATATCCGCAAGTTCAGGTGTGCTGACAGGTTGATCGCATGAAGAGAGCATAATGATTTGCGGGGTTTCTATCGTCGGCGTTTGACTGACAAGTTGTGCAAACTCTTGGCCATTTATGCCCGGCATCAAGAAATCCAAAAGAATGAGATCATAGGGCCGACCCTGTTCTTGAGCGCCTCTAATTTTCGCAAGAGCATCCACTCCGTCCAGCGCAACATCCGTTTGAAGACCCCAGCTTTGGAGTTGCTCCGTAAAGAGGTTCCGATTTATCTCGATATCATCCACGATCAAAACGCGCTTGCCGCCTATCAATGTGAGGTCATAGGCTTCTTCTTTGGCGTTCGCATCCAGTGGGAGCGGCACGCGGAAACCGAAAGTCGACCCCTCACCCAATGTCGAGCGCACGCTCATGCGCCCTCCCATCATTTCAATAATGTGTTTGGAAATTGTCAGACCTAAACCTGTCCCCCCATAGACACGCGTTGTCGATCCATCCGCTTGGGTGAATTTATCAAAAATACGGGTCATTTTTTCGGGAGAAATTCCAATACCCGTGTCTGTCACTTCAATCGTACACACCGCCATATCTCGAACAGGCCGCACATCAACATCAATCGTGATATGGCCTTTTCCTGTGAATTTCACAGCATTACCAAGGAGGTTTGTAATCACCTGACGCAGACGACCCCCATCGCCAATGAACCCTTTGGGAAGGTCGGAGGGATAATTGATGATCAATTCAATGTCCTTACTCTGCGCACTTGCCCGCAAGAGAGATGTCACATCATTAAGGGAAGATTTCAGATCAAATGGCATCGGATCAATTTCAAATGCACCAGCCTCGATCTTGGAAAAATCGAGAATGTCGTTGATGATCGTTAAAAGGGCGGATGCAGAGTTGTTGATGACGGACACAAATTCGCGCTGTCGGTCATTTATCTCTGAATTCTCCAAGAGTTCAGCCATGCCCAAGATACCATTCATAGGCGTTCGGATTTCATGGCTCATATTCGCCAAAAATTCGGATTTGGCACGTGAAGCCGCAATCGCTTCATCTTTTGCTGTTTCTAGTTCAGCGGCTTGAAGGCGCTCGCGCGTGACATTTTTAACAAATGCCTGAATACGGATCGCTTTCCCATCGGCGTCGCGAATGATTTCACCAGAGGTCGTAAACCACCCCTCTTCGTTACTTTTCGAAATAATTCGATCTGTACTTTCAAATTTATTTCCCGTTTTGGGCGCATTGGACAGAACTTGCTTAAAGGATGCACGCGCATCAGGATGCAAGATTGAGACGATACCATGTGTTTCAATGGCTTTGACGGTCTCTGAACCAAAGAACTGATGCAGAGACTTGCTTAAAGTATAGCTCTTAGTGGCGACATCGAAAGACCAATATCCAGCATGACCCAGTGCTAGCGCCTTATCGAGAAGAACCTCTTTCTCAACAAGTTCTGAAACATCATCCGCAATCGAAATAATCCGACCGCAAGGCAGGTTTTTACGGAAAAACCGGTGTGTTGATCCATCACCTAACGTTATAAGACGCGCTGTTTCTTCGATACCGACTTCGTTCCGACGGATTTGTTCATCAGAGGATAGACGTTGTTTTTCTAAAATTTCAGGTGTGAACAAGCCATTCTCGAGCATCAAATCATGACATTTTGAAAGCGGATCGCCCGGTTGAAGGTCATCTTCCGTGATACCAAGGTTGCGATATACAGCTTGGGAGATGAAGAGATAATTCATATCAGCATCGATGACGCTGATGCCCGACTGGAGGTTATGCGATAAGATATTCAAATACTCAGAATTTCGCACCAATGGATCGGTGCTATTTACGCTATTTTGATCCGACATTTATCTAACACCCCGAGCACACGTTTAAGTAGCCGTCGCTACTCGGCGACACTATTGCGCGGGTAAGGTTAATAAACCGCCAAAAAAAAACGACCCACTGTCCAGAAGACAGGGGCCGCAAAAGTCTTCGCAATCCAATCGGGGAGAGTGAATGCGGTATGAAGCGCGGCAACAAAAGGGGAGGAAGTTGCCGTGTTCGTAAGACCTATATAGGAATATCATATCATGTAAGGAACCCGCGCCCGCGCAAGTGAGCTATGCGTAAACGCATAGGACAGCGTTGTCATTTGACACTCTCGTTCACATTCGCGTCAGAATCAGCCCTAATTCTAGGTTTTCGGCCAGTTTCGGGTCGTTTCCGTCAGAAACTCACGGAAGACCTTCGCGCGCACAGATCCCCTTAATTCTGTGGGGTAGACGAAATAGAGGTCAAATTCTTCACCACGAACACTTGGTAGAATACGCACAAGACGCTTGGAGAGGACCGTCATATAGTCTGGAATGCCGACAATTCCGATGCCCGCCTCCGCCGCACGCATGATTCCGTGCAAGTTGTTGACGACCAATGCCGGCTTGCGCGACGCCTCGCCCTCATCATGTCCGACGTCCAAAACCCAATTGGCGCTGTGGAGATTTTTCGGGATCAGTTCCCCAAAGGCCACAATTCGGTGATTATCCAAATCGCGAGCAGAAGACGGTGCACCATGATCCGATAGATATTTGTGACTCGCGTAAAGCGATTGCGTGATCTGACCCAGCTTCCGCTGAATCACATCACCTTGCGTCGATGGCCAAGGGCGCAGCGCACAATCCACATCAAAGGCGGACAGATCATGCTCCGCGTCCTCCAAGATCAACTGCACGTCGATATCAGGGTAAGCTGCCAAAAACTCAGGCAGGACCGATGGCAACCAATTTGACCCCAGTGAAATCGGTGAGGACACCCGCAAAACACCTTGCGGCTTTTGACGACTATCGATCACATGACTTTGAACCCGCGCGATACGCACCGCCACATCATCAGCCGTTTTGTATAAAATTTGACCCTGTTCCGTCAGGGTCAATCCGCGCGCATGCCGATGGAACAAAGGCATATCGAGGTAGTCTTCCAGCGCCGTAATTTGACGTGAAACCGCCGACTGAGAGATTTTAAGCTTATCCGCAGCCGCAGTAAGGGACCCCGTCATCGCCGCAGCGTGAAATGTCTTCAGCTTATCCCAGTCGAGGGAATGGGGCATCTATTCGGCTGCGTCAGCGAGTTTTTCTGCCGCGTCGACCTCTGACAAATACCGTTCTGCTTCCAATGCGCCCATACAGCCAAGGCCCGCGGCCGTGACCGCTTGACGCCAATCTTCATCCGACACATCGCCAGCCGCAAAAACGCCTGGGATATTGGTTGCCGTACTGTCGGGGGCTGTTGTGATATAACCGCCCTCATTCATGACGACGTGACCTTTGAAAATATCTGTCGACGGTTTGTGACCAATCGCGATGAAAACACCATGTGTTTCGCGGTCATAGACTTCGCCCGTTTTCGTACTTTTCAGGCGGACACCTGTCACGCCGAGAGGTTGATCATCCCCAAGAATTTCTTCGAGTGTTGTATTCCAAAGGACCTCGACTTTCGGATTATCAAACAAACGTTGCTGTAGAATTTTCTCAGCCCGCAAGCTGTCACGACGATGGACAAGTGTGACGCGTGAGGCGAAATTCGTAAGGAAAAGCGCTTCCTCAACGGCCGTATTACCGCCGCCGATGACGACCACTTCTTTTTCGCGGTAGAAAAACCCGTCGCAGGTTGCGCAGGCGGAGACCCCAAAGCCTTGGAACTTATCTTCCGACGGCAGACCCAGCCATTTGGCTTGCGCGCCTGTCGCGATGATGACGGCATCCGCCGTGTAATTTGCGCCGCCCTCGCCTTTTAATTTGAAAGGGCGTGACGAAAAATCGACATCTGTGATCATATCTTCATGGAAAGCGGTGCCGAACTTCAAAGCATGTTCTTTGAAATGCTCCATCAATTCAGGCCCCATGATGGATGGGAAGCCGGGATAATTTTCGACATCTGTCGTAATCGTCAACTGTCCACCAGGCTGCATACCTGCAACGATTCCGGGCTCCAACATGGCACGTGCAGCATAGACAGCAGCGGTATAACCCGCGGGGCCGGAGCCAACAATAAGAACGCGGTGGTGAATAGTCTCGGTCATGCGATGTCTGCTCTTTAGAAATTTATCATTTTCAATGTAGGCACAGCAACACCGCGCTGCAAGCCGACTCCGCTGAGTGCCTGTGGGCAGGATCAGCACAACATGACAGTTTTTGAACAGAAATCATTGAGGCCCGCGCAAAGGTCTGGCAACAGATAGCGATGAAACACCTTATATCGACCCTCCTCACGCTTCCACTCTTCGCTCTTGGAGCCTGCACTGCGCCCGCGTCAACACCAGTCTCAGAGCCAGTCTCAACACCCGCTGCGGCGTCCTCAACCCTGTCAGAATTTCAATGGCCGCGCAGCTATGACTATATGCCAGACGGGGGGGCACTTGTTTTTTCTGCCACACGAGACTGGCGACATGACAGCGGCATTGCAGGGGCGCAGGCGTTTTGGTCCCGCGAGTCCGATATGAATGGGTCAGGTATATTCATCTCGGAGGATGCACGCGTCTTCTCTGATGAGAATTTGGTGAAATTTGATGTGGTTGTCCTGAACTCGGTCACTGGCGCAGTATTGAACGACCAACAACAAAATGCTCTGCAACGTTTCGTTGAAGCAGGCGGCGGCTTAATCGCCCAACATGCCGCAGGCGATAGCAGCTTGGCCGAGAGCTCGCCGTGGTGGGCAGCGCAATTCGGCACTGAATTCGTGAGCCATCCCGCAGACCCACAATTCCAATCGGCCGATGTTGTGACCCTAGCAACGGACCATCCCGTTATGGCAGGAATAGGCGCGAAGTTTTCCCATAGCGACGAGTGGTACACCTTCACGGGCCCTGTCAGCGGCGGCGTTGTAATCCTCGCAGGATTGGACGAAACAACCTATTCCCCGATCAACAAAGTTTACGGGGTCGAAGACCTGCGTATGGGTCCAAACCCTGAGGACCATCCGATTATCTGGGCCAAATGTCCGGGCGAAGGGAAAATTGTTTATTCAGCCCTCGGCCACAAAGCAGACGCCTATGACTCAGAGGCCCACAAAACAATTTTGCGGAACGCAATGACATGGGTGCGTGTAGAGGGAGATCTAGGCTGTCCTTAGGGTTTAATTAACCACGGTCAAATCAGGTTTTTTAAGCCCGTCTTGCTACGCTAAGTGGCAAGGAGGTTTTATGACTGATACAAAAAAGACACTGGGGCTGGCAAGTTTAGCCGCGGTGACAGGGTTAGCCTTCGTCACTATTTTCTTCCTTTTAGCTAAGCCGAAGGACACTTCAGTAGCCGCCCTTCCGGACCGCCCACCAACATTTGAAGAGTTAATGGTGCTAGCGGAAAAAGGCCAAGCGTCCGATTCACTCGTCGAAAGCCACTTCAACGCGCAGAATTCAGACACGAGTATCCGGACCGTTTTGAAATTGGCTGAACAAGGTAACCTGACGGCGGTAACGATGGCCTGTGGCCTTTTGGGCTCAGGCATAGGTGGCATCACAGACCAAGACTTGAGCCAATCTCATTGCGAGACGGCGGCGGCTGCGGGAAAAACTGTAGCGCAGGCCAACCTGATTTACAGAGATTTCAACACAGACCCAGAAAATATGAATTGGCAAGAAACCTATGATGCGTTCATGGGCCTGATGAAGACGGATCCATCACGAGCGCATCGCGGTCTTCAATATCTTTACCGTCAAGATCATCCAAAAGCCTCTGGTGAGCTGATGCGCTTCCATCTCAAAGAAGCTATCAAACATGGAAATACAAATGCCATGCTGGCCTTAGCGGAGTTCGATTTTCGCGGAAATCGGAAATACCGCGATGCGCCACGCGGCAAGCGCAATCTTGAAAAAGCCTATTCACTCAATGATTTCGATGCAGGATACATCTTGGCGATTGAATATAGGTCTGGACGGTATTTTGAGACAGATATCGAAGAATATTCAAAGATGATTCAACGTATGGCTGCCTTCCTACACCCGGCTTCAATGGGTGAACTTGCCTATATGTACACAGCGGGCATCACGGACCCACCAGTCTTGAGCGCGCTCAGGCATATCAGCGCGGGCTTCAAATCCTGGCGCACCCTTT
>CALHXF010000099.1 GCA_938040095.1 uncultured Caulobacterales bacterium | reverse complement strand
CGCAAATTTGAGTGTAATTTTAAATGTCGTTTCGAAAGCGGCAAAAAACAAAAATACAAATGACTGCTTAGGGAGAACTCGAATGAAGCTTAACACGAAAAGACTATTGGTCTGCACGGCTGGTACGGCTGCGATGATGATTGCCGCGCCTACTATGGCTCAGACATCAAATGCTAGCGAAGATGTCGTTGTCGCAACGGGTATTCGCAGTTCTATCCAGCGCGCCCAAGATATCAAACGCGAAGCTGTCGGTGTTGTTGATGCGATCGCGGCCGAAGACCTGGGTAAATTCCCAGATCTTAACGTAGCAGAGTCTCTACAGCGCGTTCCAGGTCTTGCGATTGATCGGTCCGGTGGCGAAGGTCAGGCCGTGACGATCCGTGGTTTGGGTCCGCAATTCAACACGGTGCTGATGAACGGTCGTCAAATTGCAACAGATTCTGGCGGACGTGAATTTAACTTCGACGTTCTCGCGGCAGAGCAAATCACAGGTGCGACGGTTTACAAATCTGGCCGTTCCAACCTTCAAGAAGGCGGTATCGGCGGAACAATCGACATTTCGACTGCACGACCGTTTGACAACATGGGCTTCCAAATGGCGGGCACTGTCAAAGGTGTTTATGAAACATTGTCTGAGAAAATTTCTCCAGCAGGCTCTTTCTTGGTCAGTAATACATTCGACAATGATCGCTTTGGACTTTTAGGCGCATTCAGCTATTCTGAGCGTGATGTTCAAATCAACCAAATCGGAACTGCAGGCTGGCGTCCTGGTCAGACAATCTCAAATGTGAATGACGGAGTCTTATTTGAAAACGCCTACATTCCACGTAACTGGGACCAAATCGTTGATCGTCAAAAGCGGAAGCGTCTGAACGCTAGTCTCTCAGCTCAGTTCGCGCCTAATGATGATATGACGCTGACATTTGACGGTTTCGTTTCAAAGTTCGAAGTCGATTCATTGGTCACAGATTTGGCGTCTTGGTTTGAGCCGGATCGCGTTGGTAGCGGCACAATTGACGCAAATGGAACGCTTACAAGCTTTACACAGGAAATCGGCCTCAACCAAGGTTCGGGTGATCCGGCGTCTGACTTTGTTTCAACAACGCGGAATTCACGTGATGTCACAAACAAAGGTTTCGGTGTTAATTTAGATTGGAATGCCACTGAGAACTTGAGTGTAAGTTTGGATGCGTTCCATTCAACAGCGGAAAATGACCGCGCGGGCAAAGATCGTTTCAACGTTGTCGGTATCATCAATAATTATTCATTCGATGGAACCGGTGAATATCCGACGGTTGTCCACGATGGTTTTGGTAATGGTGCGCTTCCTGACGCCAACCGAAGCCGCCTACATTATAATGAAAAAGGTAATGTGCCGACGGATGAAGATCAAATCACTGAATTTAAGGGTGATTTCGTTTACACGCCTGAAGTTGATGCCATCAAAGCCGTTCGTTTTGGTGCCTACAGCCAGATGCGCGAAAAATCTCGTTTCCAAGTCTTTGGTAACCAGTGTGCGTTCTGTGGATATCAAGTGGCTGCGCCAAACGACACGATCAATTTCCGTCCGTTTACGGCCAACAACTTCTTCCCGGGTTTGATTGACACATTCTACACATATGATGGCGACGCCTATGTCGATTATTTGGCAGACCAGGGCGCGCCGATTGTGACGTCACTTCAAAATAACCGTTATGATATCGAAGAAGATATTCTAGCTGGATATGCGGACGTAACGCTTGGTTTTGACGCGGGTTCCGTTCCTGTCGAAATTAATATGGGTATGCGCTATTCCGATACGAGTATCGATGTCACTGCGGTGCAAAGCTTCATTGCTGATGTTGTTCCTACTTCCGATTTGACACTTTTCTCCAACGTGTTTGGCCCTGCGACTGACATCACAGAGGGCGGATCATATTCGAACTTCCTTGGGAATTTTGATGTATCATTTGATGTCCGTGATGACATGAAAGTTCGCTTCGCAGCCTATGAGTCATTGACACGGGCAACCATGTCGGAGCTCTCTCCTGCGACTAATTTCGGTCAACCACGTCGTCAGAATTTGACCGCCAGTGGCGGCAACCCAGCTCTAAACCCATTCAAGTCAACGAACTTCGATGTGGCGTATGAGTGGTATTATTCCGATGACAGCGTCTTCTCGATTGCGGCCTTCCACAAAGATATTGACGACATTATCGTCAATCTCACGGGCAACGAGACTTACACCCTAGCTAACCGTAGCGCCGCCGATGGATTCCGATGCGCAGGTACGACACCAAGTTGTGCTGCTCCGGGTGATATCGATCCTGCACAACCGGGTTTCGACGTGATTGCAACGACAGCTGAACTGAACGGTGAGAGTGAAATTTACCGTGTTAGCCGTCCGCAAAACGGAGAGTCGGCTAAAGTCAAAGGTATCGAAGTTGCGCTAACACATGTGTTGGACAATGGTTTTGGCTTCTCAGCTAACGCGACATTTGTCGACAGTAACGTTGTCCTTGATCCAAACTCTGCAACGAACTTCTCACTCGAAGGTGTCGGCGACTCACAAAACGTCGTCCTCTTCTATGAGAACGATAAGATGCAAGGCCGTGTTGCGTATAACCGTCGCGAAGGATTCCTCCGCCGCATTGATAACGGCTTCAACGGTGAGCCAATTAACACGGAAACATTTGGTCAGTTTGATGCCAGCGCCAGCTATAATGTCACTGAACAGTACAGTGTCTTTGTTGAAGGCATTAACATCACCGGTGAAGAGTTGCGCCAGACAGCGCGCTTCCCGAACCAAATCTATTCAATCGAGGACAATGGATCTCGTTATGCAATCGGTGTTCGCGCGAAGTGGTAACCCTGTCACTTTGACGCAACCCTGAGATAAGGACTGATAAGAAAAACCTTATCAGTCCTTATTTTTTTGCCATAGTGTGGAACGATGTCAGATTCTATCAAATCCATATTAATCGTTGGTGGCGGTACCGCTGGGTGGCTCAGTGCCGCCATTATCGCCGCGCATCATCGCAATCGTCCGGAAGGTGCGCTCCAAATTACTTTGGTCGAGGCGTCCGACGTTCCGACGGTTGGTGTAGGTGAAGGCACATGGCCGACGATACGAAATACTGTGCGTATGATTGGCATCGATGAGAAGACCGTCTTCCAAAAATGCTTCGCGGGATTCAAACAAGGCGGTAAATTTGTAAATTGGGTTACGAAGGATGATTTCTATTATCACCCCTTCACTGTCCCGCTCGGCTACGGCCAAATGGACATGGCGCCCTATGTCGATGACATCGAAGATTTCGCGCTAGAGGCTAATTACCAGCAAGAAATTTGCGAAGCTGGATTGGCGCCGCGCTCCTTGGCTGAAGGCGATTTCCAAAGCGTTTGTAACTATGCTTATCATTTGGATGCGGGGGCATTTGCTAACGTTTTAAAAGAACACTGCAAAACCGAATTAGGTGTGAACCATGTCATTGGTACCGTTAAAAATGCAGAACTTGATGACAAAGGTCATATTGGCACTTTGAACCTTGAAGGAGACGATGGGCCATTCGATTTTTCTGCTGACCTCTACGTTGATTGCACAGGGTTCCGTTCGCTCTTACTAGGCGAAGCCTTGGGTGTGCCCTTTGTTTCGAACGAAAAGTACCTCTTCAATAATAAAGCGTTGGCCGTTCACGTTCCGTATGAAGATGAAGACGACGCAGTGGCCTGCCATACAATCGCGACCGGTCAGAACGCAGGTTGGACTTGGGACATCGGCCTCACACACCGTCGCGGTGTTGGGCATGTTTATTCTGATGCCTTCCTGTCAGATGATCAGGCCGAAGCAAACTTGAGTAAATATATCGGTCAATCCTTAGATGATTTCAAAGTCAAACGTATAAAGTTCCAATCAGGGTATCGGCAGCGGACATGGGAACATAATTGCGTAGCTGTGGGCCTGGCTTGTGGCTTCGTGGAGCCCTTAGAGGCGACGGCGATTATGTTGGTCGAAGTGGCCGCGCGTCATATCGCTGAGAATTTGCCCGTAGATAAATCGGCAATGGGCGTAACGGCGAAACGGTTTAATAAACAAATGGATTATCGTTGGTCGCGGATTACCGATTTTTTGAAGCTACATTACATTCTGACTAAACGGCCTGAACCCTATTGGCGTGCGCATTGTGACCCAGACAGCATTCCTGACAGCCTCAAAGAAGATCTCGAAATTTGGAAACATAGAGGCCCAATTAAATCGGATTTCGATGGTATCGCAGAACTTTTCCCAGCGGCCAGTTATCAATATGTGTTGTATGGCATGGGGTATAAGCCTGATTATTCGCGACAATCTTATCTCTACAATCAACAGCAACAAGCTGACCGTATTCGTCAGAAGAACCAATTAATGACGCAACAATTGTTGCAAAGTTTGCCGCCTCATAGAGATTATATCGAACATTGGCTGGAACAGTAAGGTACAATAATGGCCACTTTAACGGCTTTGACATTCGATGCGCATGGGGACTTGAAGCTGAAGGCAGAGAGCGGCGTCATCTATGCGCGCCACTCTCATATGCTTCCCCTTCGCGTCACTGAAGTTGCGCAAGCGACTGTCGACTTTCCTGTTCTGATTAGCCGTATGAGCAATGGAGAAATGAGCCTGTCCGCTTTGACGAGCTTCGATCCCAATCAGAATTTATTTGTCTCTGACGGCGACTGGGCGTCTAGTTTCCAACCTGCCGCCATGAGGACCTATCCTATCTTCCTGATGAAAGCCGAGGATGGCAGCCGAGAGCCTGTATTGGGAATCGATAGTGATAGCGAGGCATTGTCAGTCGATGGGGGGAAAGCTTTGTTTGATAAAAAGGGAAAGCCTTCTTTGAGCGTCAAGCAAGTCAAAGCGCAGTTGATGGAAAATTCCAAAAACATGGTCCACACGTTTCAATTCTTAGACACGCTCAATAAATTCGACTTAATCCGTACGGTTGATATCGCGTTGCACTATGGGAATGATCAAACAAACCGTATTCGCGGCTTGAGCATGATCCACGAAGATAATTTACAAAGCTTGAGTTCGGAGCGGCTGACGGAGCTACGCGATCGAGGGTATCTTGCGCCAATCTACGCGATGTTGTTTTCCGTCTTTCAGCTGAATGCCCTAATTCGCAGGCATAATCAGACTGAGGGCACGACGCATATCAAAAGTATCAATTTGGAAGTCAGCAAAGACAACCGAGCGGTTTAGGAGTTAGCCGTGATTATCGTTTCTGAAAATAAAACCTTTGCGCTAACGAATGCGCATTTTTCATACGTCTTTCGGGTATCCCCAGAAGGAATATTGGAACATTTGCATTATGGTGGTCCGCTGCGTGACCCGCTGAATGTCGCTATTCATCACTTGCGTACGCAACGTGAAGTCGCGACTAACTTCCAAGGCGGTCCCTATTTCAGCCTGTCTGATACGCCGCAGGAATTTCCGAGTTTTGGGACATCTGATTACCGTTTTCCAGCGCTGCATGGGCGAAACTCTGACGGGAATACTGTTTTCTCTCTGCACTATAAAAAATACCGCATCGTCAAAGAAAAGCCGCGCTTAAAGAAATTGCCTTCGGCCCGAGGTGGCAAGAGTGAAACGCTGATCGTAACGCTCGAAGATCCGTTGCATAAGTTAGAGGTCGAACTGTATTATACTATCTATGAAGATTACGGCGTTCTCGTGCGGTCATCTAAATTTAAAAATAAAGGCGAGAAAGAACTCCAGCTTCAACATGCGTTCAGCTCCGCCCTCGATCTCCCACCGCATGATTACGAAATTCTGCATTTGCATGGCACTTGGTCGCGAGAGTTTAATGAAGAACGCATTGATGTGCCAAAGGGCCGGTTTGTCGTAGATAGTGCGCGCGGAACCTCCAGCGCGACACACAACCCCTTCATTGCTATCGTGCAAAAAGGGACGACCGAAGAATTTGGTCGCGTTCATGCCACGACCTTGATGTATAGCGGGAACTTCTCGCTTTCCGTGGAAAAAGGTGAATTTGAAGATGTACGTCTTCTCGCGGGGATTAATCCCTTTAATTTCCACTGGCGTCTAAAGCCGGGCAAGAAATTCTGCACCCCCGAAGCATTGCATGTTTATGCCGATAAGGGCCTGCGGAGTATGAGCCATCTCTGGCACGAATTTGTTCGCGATAAAATTTCACCCGAACGTTTCCGACACAAAGCTCGCCCGACCTACCTCAATACATGGGAGGCGGCCTATTTTGATGTGAATGAAGAAAAAGTCTTACACCTTGCTGATCAAGCCAAAGAGATTGGTGTCGATATGTTGGTGCTGGATGACGGTTGGTTTGAAGGCCGTCGCGATGACACGTCCTCTCTTGGGGATTGGACGGCCGACAAAGAACGATTCCCAAATGGTATTCCTGCGCTAGCCGCGAAGGTGAAAGCCAAAGGGTTGAAATTCGGGATTTGGTTTGAGCCAGAAATGGTCAACCCGAAGAGTAAACTTTTTGCGGATCACCCTGATTGGATATTACACGTTCCCGGGCGCACGCCGTCATTGGGTCGCAACCAGTTGACGCTCGATTTGTCACGACCAGAGGTCATTGATTATCTCTACGGCCAAATTGACGACATTCTGTCTTGTGGGGATATTGATTACGTCAAATGGGACATGAACCGAAACATGACCGAAGTCGGGTCCGGCGGCCTTTCGCGAAATCGTCAACGGGAGGTTTCGCATCGCTATATGTTGGGACTATATAATCTTTCAGAGAGGCTTACGACGACATATCCGGATGTGCTTTTTGAAAACTGTGCGAGCGGAGGGAACCGTTTCGATCTCGGCATGCTCAGCTACATGCCTCAGGGCTGGATCAGCGACATGTGCGAC
>CALHXF010000098.1 GCA_938040095.1 uncultured Caulobacterales bacterium | reverse complement strand
AATAATGACACCACCGATGTCGGCTTGGCCTTCAAAATTAATAAACGGACAGCAGATTGGCGTCACAGCCTGCGCGGGACGACAGATTTCGGACGCAATCAAGGCAACACGAATAAGCGCCGATATCGTTTGGGATATAAGATCGGACGCGACCTTGCGCCTAGAATCTATAGTTTCGCAAATTTGGATTATTACGGTGATGATTTCGGCGCGTTCAAAAATGGCTATTTCGTCGGTGGCGGCGCAGGGTATTCCGTTCGGATTGATAAACCGACACTCTGGCGATTAGAAGCCGGCGCGGGGTATCGCTCGCAAAAGGCACGGCTCAAAGCGGGTGATCCCAGCGGGCTGGCAGGTCGCAAAGAAGCCTTTGCTTCAGCGCGCGTTTATTCCGATCTTGAGCATCACTTTAACGAGCGTGTTAACCTGACCAATGACACCGAAATTTTCTATTCCGATGTCGACACCTTTTTGACGAATGAACTGGGTGTGACGTCGCAGATGTTCGAGAGCTTATCCCTCCGCGCCAGTTTTCGTGTCGAAACCCACACGGATGTCCCAGAGGGCCGCGAGACAACAGACACGATTAGTCGCATCGGGATTGTCTACACGGTCAAATAAGGCCATAAAACCTCATGCTATCCAGACTTCTTTTGATGCGTCACGCCAAGTCCTCTTGGTCAGATGGAAACCAAAGTGATCACGAACGTCCCTTAAATGAACGTGGCCGACGCGCCGCTACATCCGTTGGAGCAACCCTAAGCGCGCGAGACATTGCACCAGATACTATCTGGAGTTCCGATTCCAAACGCACACGTGAAACCGCGATGCGATTGATCCGCGCGATCCCCGGCGCACAAACGGTCAATTACACACCTGAATTTTATCACGCGGGTGTCGAAACCGTATTACGTGCCTGCGGAAAACAGATCGAACCTGATGGGGCTTTGATGCTGTTGGGCCACAATCCAGGTTGGTCAGAATTGCACGCCTATTTCACAGGGCAATATATCAACTACCCAACAGGAGCCTGCACGGTTCTCTCGCGAAAACCTGACGGCCAGAGCGATTGGCTCGACCCAGCGGCTTGGACATTTACTGATTTGATTTTACCCCGAGATTTAGAGACGTGAGTCGCGCAACGGTTAGCGCGCTCTGGAGGCTCGCGAGGGCGACCTTGTTTTACCCCGCCGTATTTGCACTGATGTTGTGGCTGACTTTAACAGGACAACAGTGGGGCTGGGGCATTGCAGTCATCACAGCGGTGGTCGTTTTGGACCCAATCTACCGAATCATTCTCACGTCGATCCTGAGTTGGCGACCCGCGAAAAAGTAAAACTCAATCTGGGACCTTTGGTTTGCACCAAAAACGGCACGAAATTGCTGATGCAATCCCATACTAGACGCCACAAAAGTACCGTTAGACTAGCTTTCAGGGGGCAGTAACACTTTACTCATCATAAAATTGTGTTTTTGAAAGAAGTTCGTGACAAAATACAACCTTTGATATAATTGTTATTTGTCGGTGATGACAACCATCCCAACTCACCATTGTCGACATGGTCGCCCTACCCCACGTTAGCGGCCAAAACAGGTGGGCTGGTCATTGGCTTCTTCACATCCCGGTGAAGCCAGCGACCAGCCGCCAAATTTGGGATTACCCCAACTTTCCTTGCAAGCTCAGAAGCGTATCTTCGTCGCGTAGAAGGTAAAGCATCCACATTGCGCCAATCGTTGGGATAGCCGCAAGAAACAGGATATTCAGGCTTTCAGTTCCAACCATCAGGTTAGGAATAGTCGTAATCGTACCGATGGTATGCAATGCCAACACAATACCGTAAGTAATGCGTTTTTTAAATCCAACGAGGAACAAGACGATCAGGACAACCATCAAAACAGCAAATACCGTGAAGGCAACGTCAGGAAGCCATCCGAGCTTATAATACTTGGTCGCAATACCTTTGATTTGATCAGCTTTGATGAAGCGACCCAATTGCCAAGGCAGTAGAAAGTAAAAAATTGCGATGCGCGTGAACAAAAGCGCATATTTAGTATGTTTAGGCACAATAAGACCCTCCAAATTTAAAGATGGAGGATCGGTAACATACCTCAAACAAGTGCGTTACACACGTTATTGCGAGCAGACCGATTTATATGGTTAAGCGCTCTCTCCACGCAAACGCGCTTTGGCTTTTTCCGCACCCAGCAACACCAACATGTCATCCATAGAGGGGCCGTGGCCTTGTGCCGTCAGCGCCAAACGCAATGGCATGAACAAGCCTTTGCCCTTCCGACCTGTTTCCGTTTTCAAATGACCGACAAGTGCCGACCACGTTTCGGGAAGAACGGTATCGGGTAGAAACTCAGCCGCAGCGTTGCAGAAATCTACGTCTTCGGCGGCGATCTCTCCGCTCATAGGTTTCAAGACAATATCAGCCCATGCGTCGACATCAGAGATTTTCTCGATGTTGGCCCGAACGATATTCCAAAACGCAGCATCTCCTGAAATGCGATCGGCAACCTCTTCATAGGGTGTATCGTGCAAAATCTTGGCGTTCAGAGCCAATAAATCCTTTTCATCAAACCGTGCAGGTGCGCGCCCGATTTTAGAAAATGAGAACTCGGACGCCAAAGCGTCTAAGCCATGACGCACTTCAACTGCGTCTGACGTCCCGATCTTGGACAGTAATGACGCTACGGACATCGGCTCAATACCTTGCTCGCGCAATTCCATCATAGATAGCGACCCGATACGCTTGGACAATGATTTACCATCTGCACCCACGAGTAGTGGCGTATGCGCAAATGTCGGCAGATGATCTGCCCCATTTCCATTTTGTAGCGCATGGAAAATTTCGATCTGCGCAGCAGAGTTCGTCACATGATCTTCCCCGCGAATGACATGGGTGATCGCGGCTTCAATATCATCGACAACACTCGGAAGTGTATAGAGATAAGAGCCATCGCCACGTATCAACACAGGATCGGAGAGCGACGACACATCAATAGATTGCTCGCCCCGAACCATATCATTCCAAGTGACCGTTCCGCCAGACAACTTAAATCGCCAATGCGGTGTGCGGCCCTCAGACTCGTAAGCGGCCTTTTGCTCATCCGTTAGCTCAAGCGCCGCGCGGTTATAGACAGGTGGCTTACCCGCAACCCGTTGTAACTTACGTTGACGATCTAGCTCGTCTGCAGTTTCGTAGCAGGGATAAAGCATTCCATCTGCGCGCAGCTTATCCGCCGCCTCGTCATACATGCCGAACCGCTCTGATTGTTTGAACGTTTGCCCCCATGTGACACCCAGCCATGACAAATCATCCTTGATACCTTGCTCATATTCAGCGGTGGAACGTGCCGTGTCGGTATCGTCGATACGAAGAACAAACATGCCACCTTCAGCCTGCGCAAAGAGAACATTCATCAACGCTGTGCGAACGTTGCCGACATGGAGGCGCCCTGTTGGGGACGGCGCAAATCTGACGATTGGTTTAGTCATTAGATTTCACCTTCTGGAATCTTGTCGCGATAGCGGTTTGTGATCGGATAACGGCGGTCGCGTCCGAAGTTCTTTGTGCCAATTTTCACGCCAGGTGGCGCTTGTCGGCGTTTATATTCAGCGATGTAGAGTAAGTTTTGAATCCGTTTCACATCGGCCTCGCTATGGCCGCGCGTCAGAATATCTTCAATCGGCAATTCCAGCTCAATGAGGCAAAGCAACAGATCATCCAACACGTCATATTCGGGCAGACTATCGCTGTCTTTCTGATCATCGCGAAGTTCCGCTGACGGTGGTTTTGTGATGATACGCGTCGGAATGGGCGCATCGGCACCGAGCAAGTCCTCCGGCGTATTCTCATTCCGCCAATTCGCCAGCGCGAAAACTTCGGTCTTATAGACGTCTTTCAGTGGGTTATATCCACCGCACATGTCGCCATAGAGCGTCGCGTAGCCCACTGCCATTTCTGACTTATTCCCTGTCGTCACCAACATCGGTCCAAACTTATTTGAGAGCGCCATGAGCGTCAGCGCGCGACTACGGGATTGGATATTCTCCTCAGCCGTCGAGGGTTCAAGGTCTTTGAAAAACGGTGAGAGCATCTCATCAAATGCATCGATGGCAGGCTTAATCGCGATGGAATCATATCGACATCCGAGACGTTCGCAGCAGTCTTCTGCATCCGTCAGCGAGTCGCCAGAGGTGTATTTCGTGGGCATCATCACGGCCCAAACGCGATCAGGTCCGAGCGCATCAACGGCAATTGTCGCCGCCATCGCACTATCAATGCCGCCGCTCATGCCTAAAATTATCTGCTTAAATCCGTTCTTATTGACGTAATCGCCGAGGCCCAAACACATGGCGCGCCAATCGGCTTCATGGCCAGAGAGTTGGACTTCTTGTTTGGCCTCAACACAAGTCCAGACGTCGTCAATTTTATCCCATGTTGCGAGATCATAATCATCGACAAAACTCTTGAGGGATTGAACAATCATGCCATCTGCAGCCATTGAAAATGACGAGCCATCAAAGACCAATTCATCCTGTCCGCCGACTTGATTAACATAGACCAAAGGCAAGCCTTCGGTGATGACTTTTTCGCCCAA
>CALHXF010000097.1 GCA_938040095.1 uncultured Caulobacterales bacterium | reverse complement strand
GACACCCACACCGGCATTGCCGCGCAAGTACCAACCTTCTTGATCATCGGCATGTGCAGCGTTAGCTGCGATTAAACTCATGGCTGATGCCGCGGTAAATAATAGAATTTTCATTTTGTATCTTCCCCCATCTCATGACTTTGGCAAATGAAACTTCGCAAAAATCGTAATGAATTAAACGTTAATGCCTGCCTTTGCGCATAGACCGTATGAATGTTTTCTGAATAATCGCTTTGGGTTGCATTCGCGTTCAGCGGGCGTTCATCTGGGGGCGTATCGGCTGTGGGGCGTATAAAGCGAGAATGATTCCCGCTTCCGAAAGCTATGATAATTTACACGGGTTCTTTCGGACATGGGATAGGTGAGACGTCACTCAGTGTAATTTGCTGAACGCAAAAGACACACTATGCTCTTTATCTTCGATAAATTGCATGGGCCGTCCCGCCCTAAATTCTAACGTCGGCAATCACCCATATTGAAACCATAGTTTCAACGGGCGCTGCAAGCGATGACGAGTGCCTCCACCCTAAGGCGCAGGAGTTTTCTTTGTGTAGCGGCAGATATCTTGGATGGGGCAGGCGTAACATTCTGGGGTTCTGGCTTTGCAGACATAGCGTCCATGTAACAGGACCCAATGATGCGCGCCGATGAGGTAACTCTCAGGTGTTACGCGCAGCAGGTTTAATTCGACCTCTAAGACATCTTTCCCGGGGGCCATGCCTGTGCGGTTAGAGACACGGAAAATATGCGTATCGACAGCCATTGTCGGTTGTCCAAATATTTCGTGTAATACAACATTGGCCGTCTTGCGACCTACACCCGGCAGACGAATAAGGTCTTCGCGCGTGTCGGGGACTTGGCTGTCATATTCATCGATAAGGAGTTGTGAGAGTCTGATGACGTTTTTGGCTTTGGTCTTATATAAGCCAATGGTTTTGATATAATCGCGGACCGTGTCCTCACCCAGTCCGACCATTTTTTCGGGCGTGTCTGCGATTGGAAACAGATGCTTTGTCGCGCGGTTCACGCCAATATCAGTGGCTTGGGCGGAGAGGGCGACTGCAACAACCAACGTAAAGGGATTGACGTAATCAAGCTCCGTCTTGGGCGACGGGCGCTCGATCGAGAGGCGTCGATAGATCTCTTCGATTTGCGCCCGATTTAATTTCGGACGCGGGAGGTTTTTATATAGTTTTTCTTTAGCGGCCATGGATCAAATACGGGCTAGCATATCAGCGACCAAATTATCGGCTATGCTCGCGCCAGGTGCCCCAATCAATTCTCCGTCAGCGTCAAACGCCTTGTCTGCGTTCCCAACGCCAACTTGAAACGGAGACACATGCGTTCCCACGCGATTCAAAATATAATTAATTTGGCGCATGCCCATGATGCCGCTCATCGGACCTGGCGTGCAGGAGGCGATGCCCCAATACCGGTCATGGAAATGGGTCATGTCATCCGTCGTCGTCCAATCAATCGCATTTTTCAAAACGGGGGGAAGCCCGCCATTATACTCAGGACTAACAATGACAATGCCATCACAATAGCGAAGTTTCGCGGTGAGCGCTTTCAAATTCTCGGGTGTGTCGAGGTCGCCGTGAAAGAGCGGCAAGTCATACTCTCCAAGATCAATATAAATACATTTCGCGCCCGCACGTGTGAAACGTTTCGCGAGAGCGTTCTCTAGTTTTTTATTGATCGACTGCTTTCGTAGAGACCCGCAAATGAAGCCAATCTTCGGAGTAATTTTGGTGGGCATGATGCGGCTTTCTTAGCAGTTTGAGTTCGGAGTCAGGCGAACGAAAGTGAGGCGTAATATCGTTGATACGTCATAGCAATATATTTGGGGCAAAGCCTTCATCTCAAACTGGCGACAATGCGGTTTAGAGCGCATCAGAGCGAGCAAGCCCTTGCAAGCTCTGACTTATATCGTTATATTGTAACTATGCGTAGTTTCGATGGAATTTCATTTTGGTGGGCCCTGATCATGTTAGGGGCTCTGGCTTTGTTCTTTGGGGCGCGCGCCGCATTGGGATGGGTTCGCGTCCGTGGCGATGCGAGTGACGATTATGACTATAAAAAAGGCCAGGGCATGGTGCCTGACGGGTTACCGCGTGAGGCGTATGAGCGGATTTACAAACGTGTTTATGGTCCGCGCGGTCCTGCACATGTGGCGGCGGGCGCGCTCGCGATCCTCGTTCTGACACCTGTGGTGATGTTTGCGTTCGAGGCGTTTCTGAATTTGATGTATAATCTCTCGGGGCAAAACCGCGTGATTGAGCCTGGATATCTGGTCTGGCAGTTCTTCATTTTCTTCGGGCTAATCGCAACTTGGGTCTGGATTGGCTATGCCGCGTCCAGACGCTATCACCAGACCGCGCCTGGAAATTTACAATATGAAATTGACCAGCACTTATATGGTGGTGAGGACTTTGGGGCAGATTTCGGGGATGAGCTTTAAAGGCTAAAACCCTAGAACATCCCGCATCGAATAAAGACCCTTGGGTTGACCCACTAACCATAGCGCGGACGATAATGCGCCTTTCGCAAAAACAGAGCGATCAAACGCGTCATGAGACAGTGTAATCATCTCAAGATTTGACGCCAAACGAACGTCATGGCGTCCGACTACGCCACCCCCACGCAAGGTCGCAAATCCAATATCATCGTCTTTACGCGCGCCTGTCATGCCTTCGCGGGACAATACTTGCGATTCAGCCAGATCTAAACCTCTACCCTTCGCCGCAGCTTCTCCCAATAGGAGGGCTGTTCCCGAGGGGGCATCGACCTTATGACGATGATGCATTTCTAGAATTTCAATGTCCCAGCCCCGACTGAGTTTCTCGGTGGCTAATTCAACCAGCGCGGAAAGCGCCGTCACACCCGGAGAAAAATTCCCAGACCGTAGGAGAGCCAAATCATTTGCGGCCGCTTCAAATGCGACATCTTCGGGCGTCGTGAAACCTGTCGTTCCAGAGACCATCGCGTGACACCGTCCTGCATGGCCTGTCCCTGACAAAATCAAGGCGGCATCAATCGCGGCTTTCGGGGCAGAGAAATCAATCAACACGTCGCAGACATTCAATGCAGACTTCAGATCATCCGTCAGCAGAACACCCAGTGGAGAACCGCCAGATACGATACCTGCGTCTTGTCCGAGTTCTGAGGATTTCGGGGCTGTGACCGCTGCGCTCAATCGTGCGGTCGGATGTTCGGCAATCGCGCGAATAACGGCCGCGCCCATGCGTCCGTCTGCGCCTAATATACCGATCTCTGTGAATGTGCCATCATGTGTCATGGCGCGCCCTCTATCCTGCTAAATGGGTTACCCGCAAGCCGTTTTGCTCTGCTTCAACGCAGCGGTCACACCCTTGAGGGAGAACGTATAGCGGGTTTGCGTCCCACGTTTTGATACGGCGGAGACAGTCATCGTCGATCCAGCGCGCATTTTGGACACGAGTTTCTTTTCGTCACCGTTCTCAGAAATAAAGGCTTCATTATCCGCTGCGAACATCGAAAGTGAAGTTGAGCCGACTTGCGCTTTTGGCGCGCGCGTTGTTTTCAAATCATATCCAGCCAGAAAAGACGGTTGCTCTGTGGCTGCGCCATTTTTCCAATTTGAGACCATGAAATAGATGTCGCCGTGATCCACGTTACCCGGAGACTTCGCCAAAGCTTCGCTTAACACATAACAGATTTGTTTCGTACCAGACCCTTGGGTGTAAACGGACCAGTCACCATGCTTGCCTGCGAGTTTTGACTCAGTTTCTGCGAAAGCAGGACTGGCCGTCATGGCCACGATCGTGGCGCAACTGAAAACTGTGGTGAGGATACGTCGTGTCATAAGACCCTCACTGTGCCCCTCACACAGTTAACCCTGCGTTAAACCGTGTCTTAATTTACAGCTCTAAATACCGCCGTTAATATTGCTTTCTGCTTTGCAAATGAAACACGCGCCAAATTGCGTAAATTGAGACGGAAGCGCTGCCGATCACGACCATTAAAAACGGTGCTTTCGCTGGCATTTTCAAGACGGCCAATCCAATTAGGCCGAAGGTCACGATGTTGACTGAGAAATTTATGAGAACCGCACCTGCGCTCATCAATTGCGCACGAATACGCGGATGGGCACGGCGTTGGGCCATCGCTTGTAAGGGCACAACAAACATCCCGTTGAACATCGAAGTTCCCGCCAGCGCGATTAGGAAGAGGGGCGTATTCGGGTCTTTCAAAAACTCACTCACAGGGCCAAAGTCAAGCTCACCCGTATATTGAGGTTCTGGTGCGAGATAGAGCAGGAGTGAAAACCCTGTAATTCCGAATATTCCGACCATAACCAAACGAATGGCTTCGGGGCCCCAAACTTTCATATTTCCAACTGCCGTTGTCAAAAGTGAACCAGACAGGATCGCGACCGTCGATATAACAAGTACAATTTGAAGAACGTTACTTTCATATCGCATTTGTGTCGCGATGAAATCTGGGAAGGCCGTGATGAAAATCGTTGAGAGTGCATAGAACCACGCAATACCAAGCCAAGGCCGCAGAACGTCTGGGTGGGCAAGGATTTTTCTCAAAACAGCCGCGATGGCTGTTATCGGATTATAATCGATCTTGAGATCAGGACTGGGCGGTTTGGCTGGGGGGCAAGCTTCTGCCGAAAACCAGCCGATGATCGCTAACACAAACATTATACTCGCCAAAATGATTGGGCCGGTCTCACTCGTCACTAATTTCAAGCCTAATATTGTACCGATTAACAATACCGCGAATTGAACACCTGACATGAGACCGTTCGCGCGAATTAACTCGTCACTGTCGAGCCACTGCGGGAGGACTGCGTTTTTCGTGGGCGAGAAAAAGGCCGATTGCGCCCCCATCAAGCCCAAGGCGACGGCTAGAATACGCACGTCTTTCAACAAAAACCCAATCGCAGCGATGATCATAATGCCGACTTCTGCGCGTTTGACCCAGCGGAAGATGACTCCGCGGTCTATTTTATCTGCAATTTGTCCTGCGATTGCGCAGAGGATCAGAAACGGTCCGGTAAAAATCAGGGCCGCCATTGGCACGCGGATCATGCTGGGTAGGTCAGACATAAAGGCGACGCCGCCAAATGTGATCATCCCAATCAATGCGTTCTTCAACGCATTGTCGTTAAATGTGCCCGTTTGGAACAGAACAAACAGCGGAGCAAAGCGCCGAGAGAGCAGCAGGGGCCGTCGTTTTGTGTCGACGGTCATGATTTTGTTCTTTGCCATGGATGTGCCTAACCCGCTTTTTCTTCACGTGCCAACCTTTTGGCACGCGCAACGTGGTTCTCTTCTTCCCTGCCAATATCGGCCACGTTCAATGCGCCAGGGTTGTCTAAATCCAACAAGGCAATCGACTGGCTTTCAATGCGATCTTGAAGAAGGGCCATGAAAGTGTCTTTGTCGAGTCCTGGCTGAATAGGCTCCATGAATTCAACGACGGCTTTGCCTGTGAATTTCGCCCAATCCGTCTGGTTCCAGCGCTGACCTAGCGTGTTGGCAACAGGGATGACAGGGCAGTCAAAGTCTTGCTGTAGATGCCAGACACCTTTGCGATAGCGATGGTGGGTTCCGATGCGTGAGAGATGACCCTCTGGGAAGATCAACAGGCGACGACCTTCTGAACGGACAGCCTCGGTTTGGGCTGCCATCTTGGATTGGGAATCCGACCCGCCGCAGCTGTCGATAACAACGGCGTTCATTTTGCTCAAAATACGTTTGAGACCCCAGTATTTCTCGAGGTGGTCTCCTGTCACAAAGCTCAAGTCTTCAAATTGTGAAAAGATAACGAAGCCATCCCCGTAAGACTGATGCTTAGACGCAATGATTACGGGGCCTGTGGCGGGAATGTGCTCTTTCCCACGCACGTCAATGTCCATGCCACCGATCTGCCGCATGCCCCAGACCATGACTTTCGTATAGCGTTTCAACGCGCCCATCAGGGCTTTGCGGCCTGGAATGAGAGAGCAGATCAGGCAGCTTATAATGTAGAGAAATGTGGTTGAATAAGAGAAAATATTGAAAATTAGGGTGCGCATTACGCGTCCTCCAATACGGCCATCACGGCCCGTTCAAACATGTCGATATGGTCAGAGAGCGCTTCAATATTTGCACCCAACAGCTTTCCATGCGCGGCCTGTAAAACCACACCTAGCGCCATTGATGCCAATAGATCAGGCGCGACACCAGCGGGTAGTCGTCCTGCCTCTTGATTGAACGCCACCAGCTCTGCCGCGGCCCGCAATGGTCCATCATTGGCGAGGTTTGGAAATCGGTGCATATAGAGCAGGTGATAGGCAAAAAGTGGCCAATCCTTATCCGCTAGCGCCGCATAATCTCGCACAATATCCGCCACAGCCGCGTCGAGGCTCTGTCCTGAATGCGCGCGCACGAGAATTGTGAGTTGATCGTGGATAGTCTTCATCAACGTCCGTGACAGGTCGGCTTTGGATTTGAAATGCCTGTAGAGCAAGCCTTCGCTGACACCCGCGAGCGTGGCGATGGATTTGGTTGAAACGCCTTCGAT
>CALHXF010000096.1 GCA_938040095.1 uncultured Caulobacterales bacterium | reverse complement strand
GAATTGTTTCTCTGAATATTCGCGCATTTGTTTGACAACAAGACTCAATTCTTTTGATTTCTGAACCTTCAAATCTGTGTAAGATTGTCTTTGAAGTGAGAACGCTTGCGCATAATCGCCTTCAGCATGAAGGAGTTCAGCCTTACCTAACGGGAATTGATTTTGCAGCGATGGATCAGTTGCGAAATTTTCATGGCGCTCAACTTTATCGAAAATAGCTCTCGCCGTTTTTGCGTCACCCGTTCTTGCATGTGCCGTTGCAAGGAAAAAGTCCAACAGGTTAGCACGTTCAGGAACAGCATCAGAATAGATTTTAGCCTTCTGCAAACACCTTAAGGCGCGCGCATTGTCTTGAGTCGATAGAAAATTACGCCCGCATAGAAACGAGGCATGATAGATACTCACATCACTGCCCGATAAAGCTGCGATCCTTTGGTTCGCGGCATCAATCTCATAAATCGCCGACGTCTGACCATTTTCCATAATAATACGTGCGAGATGGTGAGAAAAGGAATCCCCGGAAATCAATAAACCAAGGTGACGCGCCAGTTCTAATTTTTCACGCGCTGGCGGGACCATCTTCTCGTAATCACCGACGATGAGATGAATGAAGAATTCAAATTCCAACATTTCAGATCGAAAGAAATCATCTTTGGGCATATCTATGACGAGGTCTTTAACCTCTTGGTACCGAGCCAAAGACATCTCAGGCCTGTTCGTGAAACCATATAGATATGCTTCCATGATGCAGGCGCGCGCACGTGTCTTTATGGATAATGTCGTATCCTGATGAATACGCATAAGGCGTTCCATAGGGTCAACATCGGATGGAACGCCTCTGTAAAAGTCAGAAAATGCGACCATGACGTCCATCAACGCAGCGTGGTCTTTCGATCCCTGATGTTCAAGCTCCGCGATATACGCAGGTCTGGCGATCTCCATAATATCAGTGTAGCCATATATCGCAGCTTCCAAGACGTGGAAATACATGAGCTCGAGTTTGTGCTCACCTTCGGCCGCATCGATTTTCGCTTGAAACTCTTGCTTGGCCTGCTCTGACACGACCATGTTATTTTTTTCGATATAATACGCAAGATCAAGAGAGTCATGTACCCACTCAGGTTGCGTTTCAACACCCTCCTATGAGGTCTGCGCGAGGGCCACGCCCACGTTAAGACAGCCCGCAAACAGGCAACAAAACACGACAAGAATAACGGACTTCAACTTCACAAAGAGGATTGCTTTCGAAACTTTTTTGAGCCTCGAGCTAATCAAATTGAAGTTAAGTCTCCTCTAAATACTGACCTTGGGTTTCAGTTTTTCGTTCCACATGGTTACTCAAACCTTTCCGTTTTTGCGAAAATTCGATTTAACTCATTTTGACATCCCGCGCATGGCTGGCCCAACGGCACTCTCTGCAACCTGCCCCGCCTGCGGCCATGCGCAATAATCAGCCGCGTAATAAGCAGCAGGTCGATGATTACCCGATAGACCTGGACCGCCAAATGGCAATGTCGAGGCCGCACCCGTGGTGGGCTTATTCCAGTTGACAATGCCAGCGCGCAAACGTGGACGCGCGTAGTCCCATTTCGTTTGATCCTCACAGATTAATCCAGAAGCAAGTCCAAAGCGCGTATCATTCGCCTGCGCAATGGCCGCTTCAAAATTCGGCACACGGATGACCTGCATAAGAGGCGCGAAAAGCTCTTCGTCTGCGACTTTAACGCCCGTGACATCAATTAATCCTGGCCGCAAAAATGCAGCCTCTCGATTAAGAGCAGAGAGAGAACGCGCGCCGTTCGACATCAAATCAGCCTCAAAATTTTCTGCGGCTTCGGCGGCTCCGACACTCACAACTGGTCCCATAAAAATATCGTCGATATCCCAGCGACCAATTTTGACTTTCGAAATTTTGGCTTGCAGCGCGTCTATGACAGCGTCTCCAAATGCACCTTCGGGCAAGATCAAACGTCGAGCACATGTGCACCGTTGTCCAGCAGTGATATAACCACTCATAAAGGCGAGGTCAGCCGCCGCGTCTACATCAACAGGGTCTTGGATAATCAACGGATTATTTCCGCCCATCTCCAAGGCAAGCAAAATTTCAGGACGTCCTGCGAAATATTTGTGAAAGAAAGTTCCCGTTTTGGCACTGCCCGTAAAGAGCAAACCATCAATGTCCGCTTCCAACAAAGCGGCACCTGTTTCACGCGCCCCTTGCACGAGGTTTAGCACACCATCAGGCAGGCCCGCTTCGGTCCAACATTGCACCATAATTTCGGCAACTTGCGGGGTCAGTTCGGATGGTTTGAACACGACTGTGTTCCCCGCCAGAAGGGATGGAATGATATGACCATTCGGCAAATGACCCGGAAAGTTAAACGGGCCAAAAACAGCCATCACGCCATGCGGGCGATGGGAAAGGCGCGTCGTTTCCGTGATGACCGTCGGCGTACGATCCTCATAAGATTGAATAGAGACGGTCACTTTATTGGCCATCGCGCCCGCTTCGGTGCGGGCCTCCCAAAGCGGTTTGCCCATGTCGCGTGAAATCGCGAGTGCAATCGACTCAGACTTTTCTCGGATACGGTCGGCACAGGCTAACGCAATATCAGCACGCACTTGAAACGGTCGTAGGGACCAATCCGCAAAGGCTGCGCGGGCTTTGGCTACAGCCCCCTGGACCTCGGTAGCTGTCGCTGTTGTGCCCTCCCAAACGAGGTCACCTGTCGCAGGACAGATAGATTTAAGGATATCAGACATGGTCTATGTCTCCATCAGGGCTTTGATCGCTTTCGCGTCAATGCGGCCCTCGGCAATGCGGTGTAAAATGAGCGTCGCGAGTCCTGCGCGCTCGGAGAGGCTGTCAGCGACGAGAAATTCTTCGGCGGAATGAATCCGCCCGCCACGAACACCCAATGTATCGATATTTGGCGTCCCTGCCGCAAAAACATTATTGCCTTCACAGACGCCGCCCGTATCTTTGAATTGGATTGTGATACCGAGGGCTTCGGCAGTTTCGGCCACGTCGCCAAATAATTTATTCTGCGCAGCATTGCGCGGTTTTGGAGGGCGATAAAATCCGCCATGCGTATGCACGGAAATGCCGTCACGTTTCAGAACTTCCGCCAAAGCCGCATCAACTTGTGCCTGTGCCCATTCCGCAGAAGGTCCATCAGGCGCACGTGCGCCGAGGCGCACAACGCAAAGCGCAGGCACCACATTCACGGCGTCACCGCCGTCAATGGATCCGATATTAAATGTCGTTCCGTCGCGCGCATCCGTCAGCGCTTCAATCCGCAATGCAAAGTCGGACGCCGCCATCAGCGCTGACCGACCCTTTTCAGGTTCGCGTCCCGCGTGGGCTGACTTCCCTTGGAAAATTACGTCCCAAACTGCGCTACCCTTGCGGGCCCCAGAAAAACTTCCGTCTTCCATGCAGGGTTCAAACGTCAAACCAATATGGGATTTGCGGGCCGCCGCCATGATCATATCATTAGAGGCATGGTTTCCCGTCTCCTCATCAGGCGACAAAACAACCGTATAACCGAGTTGATCTTTCAACGGGCCGGCTTCAAAGGCTTTCAGAGCCTCTATCATGACGCAAATTCCGCCCTTCATATCGGTCAATCCTGGACCATTCCAGACGCCATCGCCGAGGTCTGTGACCTCTGTGAAAGTCCCCTCAGGGAAGACCGTGTCATAGTGGCCTGTCATCACGATTTGGTTGGGCGCATCGGGACGCGAAGTAGCGCGCAAAACGGGACCTGATTGGAAGCCTTGCATATTGCCTTTTGCATCGACCTTTTCGATCAAGGCCGTCGGGACGAGTTCGACGACGGCGTCTGTTTCGCCAAAGGCTTCAGCGAGGATGTTTGAGAAGTTATTTAAACCATCGGCGTTCCAACTCCCTGTGTTTATCTTTGACCAGCCAATCGTGCGTGCCAGCATATCGTCTTGGCGCGTCGCAATTTCATCCAATGCAATTTGGTCTGTTTCGGTCAAATCACCGAGTGGAAGTTGATCGGCGTTCATGTGCCGCTCCTTTGAAAGTCGTATAAATTAGGTAGATCAAGCAATCGCGTGAGGGCGTCTAACGCGTCACGGGTCTCTTGTAAAAACTTTGGATCGCCGAGATGGTTTAGCGAGAGACGATCACGATAATGCGTGTTTACCCAAGTCGCCAATATATCTAATTTTTTGTGATCCATGATAACACCGGGATGCACAGCCGCACGTTGTTTCGCATCCAGCGCGACCCGCAATCGTAGACAGGCAGGGCCACCACCATTTGCCATAGACTGCCGCAGATCGAGATAATGGGCCTGTGTGATCGGATTATCACCCGCCAGCGTTTGATCGACAAAGGCTTTGGTTGAGGCGGTCTCTTCGACCTGAGTCGGTAGGATGAGAGCCATCCCACCAGCAGGCAGAGTGACGAGTTGTGAATTAAATAAATAACTCGAGATGACATCTTGCAGAGGGACGGCGTCAGCCCCAGCCATAATGAAATGCGGCCGAAACCCGAATATCTCGGCTCGCCTTGCGACGTCTGATTCCAGCGCGTTGGGGTCGTCAAAGGCATTTTCGTGGAAAAACAAAACCGACTCATTCGACACGCAGACCACATCATTATGAAACGCGCCGGCATTAATGGCCGTCGCGCTTTGCGGATGTAAAACGGCGTTCGTGTCATTCAAACCATGCAGGCGCGCCACGGCTTCTGAGGCTTGCAACGTCTGCCGTCCTGGGAATTTCAAATTCGTCTTCGGACCCAATGCATCGCGGCCATAGACAAAAACCTCCACGCCCGCACCGTCATGCGAACCGCAGAGACGATTATGATTGGCTGCGCCTTCATCGCCCAGAAGCGGCGTATGTGCCAATGGCGGATGGACCGTGAAGTGATCGCGGTCCGCAAAAATTGCTGACAATGCACGGCGAGTCTGCTGATCTTCCAGCGCACGATGCGGCATGGCCGTCAAATTTGCGGGTGTGAAATGGACACGGCCATCGGAACTATCTGCGCCCGGCGTGACAGTTGCCGCATTTGCGGTCCACATGCAGGACGCCGAACCGTAATTTGCAACGAGCGCACGGCTTTTCGCGAAAGCTGTTTGCAGCACATTTGCGTCTGTTCCGTTGAAACCCAGCGCCCGCAGACCCGGAACATAAGGACGTTCTTGCGGTGGAAGTATCGCCTGCGGCAGACCTAAGTCGAGCATGTGCCGCATCTTAGCAATGCCCTGCAAAGCCGCGGCCTTTGGATTGGCCACGTTGCGTTTGTTGGACGACGATGCGATATTCCCGTAGCTTAAGCCCGCATAATTATGGCTCGGCCCGACAAGACCGTCAAAATTCATCTCAACTGTTTTGGATTCTGAAGACATATCTCTAGCCTCGACGATTCTGCGCAAGCGCAACAAAAGGCGTAATCGTGCCAAGGGCCTCACAGGCGTCACTGCCCGCTTTTGAAGCTCCCGGATAAGCAGGCCCAATCGCCGCGCGGAATTTTGCGCCCTCACCCGTGAAATGGAGGTATTTAGAATCGGATTCACCAACACCTCCGCCTGTCGCAGAATAAACGGTTTGCGAAACTAAGGTGCGGTCCGTCCGGCATCGAATGGCGGGACCTCCATCAAAAATATCGCAAAGGTCTGTATCTTGGAACCCGGCTGATAAGAGCAAGCCCATCGCCCCCGCCGATAAATCATGCGGCTTGCCTGCACAGGCCGCCGCGGCTTCAGGCAGCAGGTTCATCAAGATGGGGAGAGCAGGTAAAAGCTCGACAATAAAAGCGGCGTCCCCTGCGGAATGGTGATCGGCTTCGTCAAAATCTGTTTGAATAAAACGGGACGTCAAATGTTTCCAAAAGGGCGACATCCCATCGGCGTCGACCCATCCCCGAATATCTGCCATCAGATGATCTTCAAATCGGTCGCGATGGGCATGGATAAACCCAAGCCGCCCAATGGAGAGCAAACGTCCCGCCCCTGAACCTCTGGCCTCTGGATCAATAAAGATCGTCGCTAATTCCGTATAATCATCGAAATCTGTCGTCAGTTGCAAGGTGTCGTAGCGCACAGAGAGATCAAGCTGCGAGGCTTTCCGCGCGTGGCGAGAGCGTTTGAACGAGTAAAAAGGACGATCAACGCCCAAGCGCGGGATAATCCCAGAGATACCCAAAATACGACCCTCGCGTTCCGCCACAAATAACAAACGGTTCGCACCAGATTTATGGGCCAGAAAATCCAACGACTCTGAAACATATTCAGTTACGGCTTGCTTGGTCTTTGGAACGGTCGTCAGTCCAGAATCGGCTTTGGATGTAAAGGCATGAATCGCCGAAATATCATCGGCAATCGCGGGTCTAAAGAGAGTGGTCACGGGCGGCCTTTCGCAATTAAAAGGTCAGGCAAGCCGTCCGCCCGATGCGCCAGCAGTTGCCGTGTTAAACACTATATAACCAGAGCAGACAACGAGTTCAAGGCGAGACGACTACTTCGCCTATATCAAGCGTTTCGGTCATGCATGAATTTTAGAGAGACGACAATCAAGTGGTACGGGCGGTCGGAATCGAACCGACACTCCAAAGGAACGGGATTTTGAATCCCGCGCGTCTACCAATTCCGCCACGCCCGCATACCATACAAAACTCATGACGATGAGTAGTTTGCAGCCTTCTATTCATTTGGACGGAGCCGTCAACTGTTTTGGCCACAAAACTACCCTCACCCTGCAGCAGATATGGACGCCAAAGGCATAAGAACTTCATCGCCCTAAAGAGCTGGACAAATTTGGTCGCGTAAATTACCGAAACTATAGAATAACAATCTTAGAGAGTGTTGAGTGTATATGCGGGTAAGGCTATTTACGATTACCTTCGCGGTTTTTGTCTCCGCCCTTTTCGGGGGTGTAGACTCAAATGCCAAACCCATTTCAGTTATATCTGAGAATTTTGAATTTTACGGAGACGCCTCTGAAAAGGCTGCGACGGAATTTGTAGAAAGCTTGGAAGCCTATCGCGCTATCTTATTCACGATCTATGACATTAACCCTGGGCCAGAATATCTGCCTGTCAAAATCTACGGATTTAAATCACAGAGCCGAATTGAGAAATTGACGGGCCGTAACAATATCGGCGGACTTTATACAACGTCACTAGAGGGACCTGCATTTCTGCTGTCTACCGAAGGCGGTCTGAAACGCGGAAAACCGGCTCTGACCATCGCCTATCACGAATACACACACCATGTGTTGTCAGGCTTTACCAATAAAGTTTACCCCCGTTGGTACAATGAAGGATATGCCGATTACCTTTCAACTTTCGACTATGATAAACGCAAGGGTAAGTTCAAACTGGGCCTCCCCAGTCACGGACGAGCTTGGGCCCTCTCACAGAAAAAATGGTTGCCCTATGACGTGGTCTTAGGCTCCGTCAGGAAATACCCTTTCAAAAGCAAAGGTGGAAAAGGAAATACAGCCGCGCAACGATTGTTTTATGCGCAGAGCTGGCTGGCGACACATTATTTACAATCAACGCCCGCTTATAAAGGGAAGCTCGCAAAATATGTGGATTTACTAAATGAGCCTAACGCACCCGATGACGCTTTTGAGATCGCGATGGATGTCAGTATTCCTGATTTCGAAAAAGAAGTTCGCGCCTATCACAAGAAAAATCGCTACGGATATTCAATCGTCACACTGAACGAAAACGTGGAAATACCTTCGGTTCAAACGCAAAAAATATCCAAAGCCGAGCTCAGATTCAGATATGGCGAAGCCATGCGCCGGATGATTAGGACCAAAGAAGGTAGAGACTTAGCCCGAGAATTTTTCGACGAAGCAGAAGAAGACCTCGGACGAACGGCTGAGATTTCAACATCAAGAGCCCTCATTGCCTTGGCTGAGAATGATCTTGAGTCCGCAAAATCACTGGCAGAAGATGCCTTCGCGACGGCGCCAGACTCTCGTCACGTCAAACGCGTTTTGGGAATTATTGAATTGGAGTCTTATCAAAAACTTGGAAGCCAATACGGGTCCATAAATTCGGCAAGGAAATATTTGATATCGGCCATGAAAGCCTATCCTGACGACGTTACGGCGCATTATTATTACGCCAAGAGTTTTGAAGGCAATAATGGCAAGCCAACAAAACAAGCCATGTCATCCGCCAAAAGTGCATTAGGCTATTATCGCAGCCTCGACTTCATGGGCTCAAATTTAGCAATGGCTAAAATACTGGAAAATGGGGGCGAAGAAACGCAATCTATCCCTGTCTATAAACGCATTTTGACATGGGCAAGGAACCCCTCCTTTCGGAGATTCGCCAAACATAAACTGGATAGAATTGAACCAAAGGATGACGAGTGAGGTTGTTCTGTTTCTGTCGGAAAACCGCAAGGTTTTCGTTTTAGGTCAAGATTGAAAGATAAGAAGTTCGCTCAACCTTCACTAGACAGACTTAGGTAACGCGCTATGTTTTGCCCAAGGGGTTAAGGGCGCGCCATGTTGCTTCGAAGCATTACCAAACTCGTGAAAAGACCGAACTTGTTCGTAAAGTCCGACACTATATCACATCCTCGTATTCTTATTCAGAAACTAAAAAATACGATAATCTCGGGCATGTCCATCGCTCATATCAGGTTAATTTTAACTCAAGCCTCTATCTCTTTAGAGGTCTTAATGTTGAATGCTGGTTATAACGTAGAGCGACCTTTATTTAGGTAGATTATAAGAGACACGATCGCTTTCAATTATTATGTGTTTTGCTGCTTTTAACTTATTGAGTATTTTCGTAGTTTCGTCGTCAGAGATTTTATCATTGAATATGGTCATGATGGTATTTCTGAGGGTTTTTTCTTTTCTCGGTTTAGATTGTCCTCGGCCATTCAGATTTTTTACGACGGCTTCGACTTTTTCTTTGACGTCAGCGTTGCGAGCAATGTTTAAAATGGGGATATCCGCAATTGACTCACGCCGATAGGCATTAATGCCCTCCGCGTTCAAATGCTCAATCAGTGGATCAAAACCCTTGTCCTTTGAAATAACGTGGAAATAAGCATCAGCATTTCGTGTAGCTAAAACGCCCACGTAATAGGCAATATAGAAATCCAAAGCACTCTGACGTGACTGCGTCACCTTAATAAATCTGGAACGTTCGGTACCGAGCTTATGCATGGCATCAGCTAACGCGAATTCTAAGCGGGTTTGTTGCGCTCCAACAAAGACGTAAATTTGAAAATATTCTTCATGTAATGACGTTAAATTTTTAGGCTGGACATTTTCATAGTCAACCAAAACATAGTTTGTTTGCAATTGAAGGGGCGTTTTCATACTATAGCTTTAGGTTAAAAACGCTCAGATTGGGTTAAATTTAATAGGTTCATTTATTGAGATAGCAGCAGACGATCTGGCCCTTTGAAACTATGATTGAAGCCGCCGAGCACTTGACGGGAGACTTTTCATTGAAATCCACTTCATGCCTGTTCTTGGTAGCAGAGCTCGACTGAAATCGGGCGTCCTAAACTCGCCCAAAGTAGGACACTCCCTTAATGTCCGCTTTCGGAAGCCAAAAGCCCAATCGTGCGGGTGAACCCATAATCAGCGAAAGCTTTCGTCCGACCCGCATCTGGTTTTGGCCCTATCAAAAACGCTGTTTGATCATATGTGGGCAAAGATTGTTTTCCTAGGTCCGACAAAACCGACGCCAACCGTCGCGCGACGGCATCACCGCTGTCGATCCATTTCACGCTTTGCCTCACGCTGGCTTGCAACTCATCTCGGAGGAGCGGAAAATGCGTGCAGGCTAAAACGACGGCATCGACATCTGCACCGATACGGCCCGCAAACAGAGGCGCAATTTCTTCGCGCAAAACCGTCATATCGACGCCTCGCCCTGATAATTTTTTCTCGGCTTCCGCGACGAGGCGCGTCGAGCCTTGGAGTAACACATGACATTCAGGTGCGAAGTCAGCGATGAGGGTATCGACATAGGCGCGGTGGACGGTGCCCGGCGTGCCCAGAACACCAATCGCGCGCGTCGCTGAGCGTTCTGCGGCAGGTTTAATTGCAGGAACGACACCGATAACCGGCACCGAGAGCGCAGCCCGAATGGAGGGCAAAGCGGTTGTGGACGCGGTGTTACAAGCGATCACAACGGCATCGACATCTAACATCTTTACGAGAGTCGCCAGCAAACCTGGCAATCGCGCGCGCAATTGAGCCTCGGTTTTATTTCCATAGGGGCGAAAGGCGTCATCGGCGGCGTAAGACAGGAAAGCCTCTGGCTGCCGCGCACGAATTTCCGCGACCACCGACAATCCGCCGACGCCAGAATCAAAGACCAGAACATGATGACCCATAGGGGTCGCAAGAGGGGACACAGGAGGTGACATGGGACAGCTTTTGGCAAGACAGGGTGAGGAAAGTATGAAGGGAATGCGGCAAAGCCGTGATCAGCCCTGAAAATCATCAAGAATTTCATGTGGGCTTGTGGGGATTTCGGTTCCCTTTTTGCCAAGGCTCGCCTATCCGCGCGCGCATGGCCCCACCCTTACTTACACTTAAAGACATTTCCCTGACCTTCGGTTCAACACCGTTGCTTGAGCGCGCGGACCTCACGGTTCATGCGCGCGACCGCATTTGCTTGGTCGGACGCAATGGATCAGGGAAATCGACGCTGTTGAAAATTGCGGCTGGGATTGTCGAGGAAGATGGCGGCGAACGCTTTATCAAACCTGGCACCAGCTGGCGGTATCTCCCGCAAGACCCTGATCTATCGGCTTTTGCCGATGTGGACGCCTATGTGCGCGATGGTCTTGAAGGTGCAGATGATGCTTATCGTATTCCGTATTTGCTAGATGCCTTGGGTTTGAACGGTACGGAAAACCCTGCGACCATGTCAGGTGGCGAACGTCGCCGTGCAGCCTTGGTTCGTACCCTTGCGCCTGAGCCTGATATTTTGATGTTGGATGAGCCGACGAACCATTTGGATTTGCCCGTCATTGAATGGCTGGAAGGGGAACTGGCCTCTATGAGTGCTGCGCTTGTTCTGATTTCACATGATAGACGCTTTCTTGAATCTCTATCCCGCAAAACGCTTTGGATGGATCGCGGCGAAACACGGGAGCTAGATAAAGGCTTTGCGCATTTTGAAGACTGGCGCGATGAATTCCTTGAGCAGGAAGAGCTCAATCGCCATAAGCTGGCGCGGCAGATCGTGCGGGAACAACATTGGGTCGTACATGGGGTGTCTGGTCGTCGGAAACGGAATGTCAAACGCCTGAAAGACCTTGGCAATTTGAAGCAAGAGTTGCGATCCGCGAAGAAGGTTCAAGGCCTTGCAGATGTGACCGTTACCGAAGGTCGTGCCTCTGGCAAGCAAGTTGCAAAACTCACCGAAGTTTCCAAAGCCTTCGATGGCCGCACCGTTATTGATAATGTGACCCTACGTGTTGGTCGTGGCGACCGTATCGGCTTGGTTGGACCCAATGGCTCAGGAAAAACAACGCTCCTCAAATTGATCATGGGAACGCTGGAAGCTGACTCGGGTCGGATAGAATTAGGCACAAATCTTGATCCGCTTGTGATTGATCAGAACCGCGAAACATTGGACCCAGATTGGACACTCGCAGACGCGCTGACCGATGGTGGTGGCGATAGTGTGATCGTCAACGACCAACCGCGCAATGTGATTGGCTATATGAAGGATTTCCTCTTCGCGCCTGAACAAAAGCGAACGCCTGTGCATCGCTTATCGGGCGGGGAACGGGGCCGTTTGCAATTGGCGCGGGGTTTACGTCTGCCGTCCAACCTGCTTGTCCTCGATGAACCGACAAATGATTTGGATTTGGAAACGCTGGATTTGCTGCAAGAAATTGTCGCGGATTATTCAGGCACTGTGATTGTTGTCTCGCATGATCGGGATTTCCTAGATCGCACAGTCACGCGAACCTTGGCCTATGAAGGTGATGGAAAATGGCAGCTTTATGCGGGTGGATATTCGGACATGGTCGCGCAACGCGGCGTCGGTGTGCAATCTCGCAAGGCTGAGAAAATTGCGCAGAAGGGCGGCAAGAATAAATCAAAGTCTGCCCCATCCGCGCCTGCTCCTACGGGAGGCAAGCTGACCTATAAACACAAATTCCGTCTTGAGAGCCTGCCTAAAGAAATGGCCGCCATTAATGCCAAGATTGAGACGCTCAATGTGGAGCTAACCGACCCTGATCTTTATGCGAAAAACGTCGATCTCTTTATGGTGAAATCTGATGAACTAGTCGCCGCGCAGATGAGGCTCGGGGATTTAGAAGAAGAATGGTTAGAGCTGGAAGAACTCCGCGAGGCGGCGGGGGAATAAACGCCTCTAGCCCGCCTCCATTTTCTCTTTCGTCAAGACGCGCGACATATCTCCGTCAACATTGGCCAAAACCAGCGGGTCCATGACGCGACGGAAAAGTGGTGGGAAATACGCCAAGAGAAACATCCCCCCATAGCCCATCGGAAATTCTGGCACATCTGGGAAGTTCCGTAACTTCTGATAATGTCGCGAGGGGTTCGCATGATGATCGGAATGACGTGCCAGATTATACGTTATCAAATTCGTCACCAATTTATTGCAATTCCAGCTATGCTCGGGACGCGCGGGTAGATATTTTCCATCAGGCCGTTGCTCCCGCAGCAATCCATAATGCGCGATGTAATTTTGCTGGGACAGACCATGCACCGAGAACACCCACGTAAACAAAAGATAGGGTAAAATAACGAGCCCAAAAACGCTCAGCATCAAACCCCAAGCTGACAAACCCAACACCGTCGCAACCACCACTTCATTCCGAAGTGAGAACCGCGAATAGCCCTTACGTGCCGCCCGCTTAGATTCGATCCGCCATGCTCGCTTCCAAGCGCCCGGCACTTCGCGACAGATGAAATGCCAAAAACTCTCACCGAAATAACTCGTCGCACTATCACGTGGTGTCGCGACATCGGAATGATGGCCGACATTATGCTCTATTCTGAAATGCCCATAAAGGCTGGGCGCGAGCATAAGCAATGATACCCATTTGCTGATGCGATCCGTTTTGTGACCGACTTCATGGCCCGAATTAATGGCGAAACCCAAACCTAAGCCATGACCAATCCCGATCCCGATGAGGGTTGAGAGACTCGGGTTTTGCGTCGCAACATAGGCTGCGCCCAACGCCCACGTCAGATATATGATCGGCAAAAGACCATGCACCATATATTTGTAAAAGGGCGACATCGCCGCTTCTGCATCCATTTGACCCAAGAGGTCAGTGGTATCATCCCCAACCAGAACCTCGAGAATTGGCAGGAGGATATAGGCGACAGCGACTGTCAGCCATACCCACGCGCCAACGCCTGTGAACCAGGCGAGCCCTGTCCCCATCAAGGGAAACATCGGATATGCCAAGGAAACCAGCCATAAATGGCGTTTTCGTGTCGGATGGGACGCGAAATGTTCAGTGAGGAAAGCCATGGAGTTGCCCTGTCGTTCGAAATTCACCTTTTCATTGCGCTTAGTGATAGTTTTGTCAACAACATAATCGAACGCGGTTATAGTTATATTAAACGCCTATGTGCTTGAAATTCTGATGTTCGCACCACATATCAACCCTCCCCGAACGCAACTTGTGATGCATGATTGCTGAGATTTATATGCCCGACTCTAATCTCCCAGATAGGTTTCCCGACGCACCGCGTCGCAGGTTGACCCCGAACGCCCGACGAGAGCAGCTTCTGCAACACGCTTTGGGTGCCTTCGCTGAAGCTGGAATTGAACGTGCAGTTCATGCCGATGTTGCAAAACGTGCGGGTGTCTCAACACCAACAGTTTTCAAATATTTCCCGACGCGGGAAGCTCTGGTGGAAGCCGTCCTCGACCGGGTTGAAGTCACCTATATTGAACTCATTGAACATGTACCAGACGGTGCACAAGTCGGTGCAGCGGATATGACCCGTCTCTGGGCGACGGCTTTGAATGTTTTATGTCAAACACAACCAGACCTGATGAAGGTGGGCTTGTCATGGTGCGTTGCTTTCTCTTCGGTCCGCACGCGCTATTTATCATTCGAAGATCGCATGCTGGACATGTTGAAGTCCCGCATGAAAGATTCAGTTACTGACCGATCAGATGCACGAATTTTAATCGCGATTGCAACTCTCTATATTCGGATGCATTTTGATGGATCGTCTGAGGATGTGCGACGACGATATGTTGAGCGGATGGCCGAAATCTTCGCGGCGGCTTCGGACGCCAAACCTTAGTCAGGTCGACATCGCGGCCTATTCGACGAGGCGAACACCATCCGATGCCCGCGGTTCAATCGGCGGAATACCCGCCGCAGCATGATCGACAGCCAGTTCAACGCGAGAACCCCGTGAACCGCGGAATTTAATCGTATCCGCGATCAAACCCACCGCAGGTGAATTTGAACCAATGTGCGTGTCTTGACCTGTAATGATGAGCGTTTGTTGGGGAAAGTAAGCTGTACCCGACATCGACAAAGACCCACCGCTGGCGATGCGATTGACGCCTGTTTCCGCCGTTCGGTTACCTGGGGCGGAGCTGTCGATCATCTGCATAAAGGCCAAGCCTTGGCGCGGCCCACTTGTGGCGGCTTTGATGTTGAGGCTGGACCCACCTTCAACGCTCATCGTGGCGCCCGGCCCCGTAAACCCAAAGGTAACATTATCAGCGCGGGCTTCGCTTTTGTTTAGAAATGTAAGTGGGCCGTCTTTAAATATATAATCGCCAGCAGAAAACCGCACATTCAAGCCATCAATTGTCAATCCGCCGCAATAGGTTCCGGGTGTCAAATAGATATTTCCACCTGTCAAATTAGCAGAAACAGCAATGAGAGCATTGTCCACATTATTACGGCTGTAAAGCTGCCCATTGACCAACTCGACAACGCCCGTCGTCACGATTTCTGGTTCGGTTATGGGCGCAACATAATCCCCATAAGATAGGTCAAAAATATCCGCGACCACGCCTTGCTTGGCGGTGTTACCAACAGCGGTATTTATAAAGGGATTGTTGAACCCAGCACACTCTGTTCTTGGTTCATCCCTGCAATTTATTTGTTCCCCATAGAGATCATAGAGGCCAAGTAACTTTTTCATGTCCTCGCCGCCCAGATTAAATAC
>CALHXF010000095.1 GCA_938040095.1 uncultured Caulobacterales bacterium | reverse complement strand
CGCTTGTCAGCCCGCACAAACCAAGGCACCCGCGACGGCTGAAGCAGGTCTTGATCTGGCGTTTGAGAAAATCACATTGGACAATGGTCTCGACGTCGTGTTCCACGTCGACCGTTCTGACCCTGTCGTCGCGATCAACCTTGCCGCACATGTTGGTTCCGCGCGCGAGACCGAAGGCCGTACAGGCTTTGCGCATCTCTTCGAGCATCTCTTGTTTCTCGACTCCGAGAACCTTGGCTATGGCGGGTTGGACGAAATGAATACACGCATTGGCGGCGAAGGCACGAATGGCTTCACAACCAATGACATGACGCAATATTTCCAAGCCGTCCCAAAAGACGCGCTAGAAAAAGTCATCTGGGCCGAAGCGGATAAGCTGGGCTGGTTCATCAAAACCGTAAACCAAGACGTCATCGATAATGAGAAACAAGTCGTCAAAAATGAAAAACGCCAACGCGTCGATAATGCACCCTATGGCCATAATTGGTATGTCGTGGGCAAAGCTCTCTACCCGACCGATCACCCTTATAACTGGCAGGTCATCGGATCGTTGGACGATTTGGACGCGGCCAGCCTAAAGGACACGCAGGACTTTTTCGCGCGGTGGTATGTCCCAAATAATGTGACAATCACGATCAGCGGCGATTTCGATGTTGCCGAAGCAAAAATACTCGTTGAGAAATACTTCGGAGAAATTCCCCGCGGTGAAGATATCAGTGCTGCGACCCCACGCCCTGGCAAACTCGACGCTGACATCAAATTAATTCACGAAGATAATTTTGCCACCGTCCCGCGCCTCACCCATGTGTGGCCAACGGTCGAGCAATATCACCCCGATAGCTACGCGCTGGAAATGCTCAGCACATATTTGACTGAAGGCAAAACCGCACCCTTCAACGAAGTACTGGTCGATGAAGAAAAACTCTCGCCCGGCCTTGGCGCGTTCTCAAATGTTTCTGAAATCGCCGGCGAGTTTTATCTTATCGCACCGTCAAATGCAGGGACTGATTTGGACGCGCTTATGCCCGCCATTGATACGGCCTTTGCGCGATTTGAAGAAAAAGGTATTCCTCAAAAAGACCTCGAACGGATCAAAGCCAAGATCGAAGTCGATTTTTATGGCAATTTCAATAGTGCGCTCAACAAAGCGATTGCCCTCTCCGAATATAATCTCTTCACCGATAATCCGGGCGCATATAAAGACGATCTCGCGGGCTATCGTAACGTGTCGAGTGACGACCTCATGCGCGTTTATGAAACCTATATCAAAGACAAGCCCGCCGTCATCACAAGCTTCGTGCCGATGGGCGAACCCGCACTCGGCGTCGAAGGCTCGACCAAAGCGGATGTCGTAGAAGAAGTCATTGTTGAAGGCGAAGGCGCTGCCGTGGAGTTTGATCCCGCTGCGCGCGTGATCGAAAACCCTACGGCGTCAGCCTTTGACCGCAAAACTGAACCGTCATTTGGCGCAGGATACGACCTGCCCTCTCCAACGATTTGGCAGACCAAATATGATAATGGGTTAAATATACTCGGCCTCGCGAGTGACGAAATCCCTCTCATCAACTTCACCCTACGTTTGGATGCGGGACGTTTACGCAACGCGGTCACCTCACCCGCACTCGCGAATATGACGGCGGATATGTTGTCCAAAGGCACAGCCAATAAGACAACGGCTGAATTGGAAGAGGCTATCGGCGCGCTCGGGTCGACCATTAGCGTCAGCGCTGGCGATAATGGAACATTTGTTTTTGGCACGACACTCGCACGAAACTTCGATGAGACCATAGCGTTGACCAAGGAAATGCTGTTTGAACCTCGTTGGGACGCGGAAGAATTTGCGACACTCAAGAACCAAGTCTCCCAAGCGATCACACAATCCGAGGGCGATCCCAATTCAATCGCGCGTCGCGAATTGGCCAAACTACGCTATGTCTCCTCCTCACCTCTGCATCACGCGGGTGGCACAGGTTATGGGTCAGCCGAAGCTTTGGAAGGCGTAACGCTAGAAGCTCTGAAAAATTTCCATGCCGCGCGTTATTCACTGAACGGCGCGACGCTTCGGGTCGCGGGCGATTACGATAAAACTCAGATCCAAAACGCATTTGATATAGGTAGCGATGGCAGGGTTACGGTCAGCACTCCAAGTGCTGAACTGAAAAACAACCTTACCCCAGTCACCGACGCCCAAGTTTATTTCTATGACGTGCCAGGCGCAAAGCAATCTGTGTTGCGGATGTCGCGTCCTGCTCTTTCTGCGACGGATTCGGATTATCCGTTGGCCGAAGCGATGAACTTCCCCTTGGGCGGCATTTATACGTCGAAACTCAACACGCAATTACGTGTCGAGAAAGGCTATACCTATGGTATTCGTTCGGGGTTTGACGGCGTAAAGGCGAATGGCACATTTGCCGTATCGTCTTCGGTGCGGAGCAATGTGACCAAAGAGTCGTTAGAACTCATTCGTAAAATCCTCTCCAATCATGGTCCTGAAACGACGGAAGCACAGCTCGCAGAGTTGAAAGATGCGTTGCTGCGTGGGCAAGCGCTCAAGACGGAAACGCTCCGCGACAAGCTTGGTGTGCTGGGTGAGATTGATGCCTATGGCTATGCACCCGATTACCGCGCACAGAATGCGAAAGCGATTGCGGCGATGACTCTCGCGGATTTCAAACGGATTGCCGAAACACACCTCAATCCTGATGCCATGCAATATCTGATTGTCGGCGATGCCGCGACGCAGATGGAACCCGTGAAAAGTTTGGGCCTGCCTGTGACGGAGATTAAATAATGAAATTTAATTTCAAAACAGCCACCCTTTGTTTGGCGGCCATTGGCTTTATCACCGCATGTGAAGATGGGTCAAATTACAACACCGGAAATATGGACCAGATGGCACAAGCCGACTTTGCGCCTTCGATGGCCGAAGCCCCGCAAGCTATGCGTAAATCTGCGCCCGGCGAGCCTAACAGCGGCGCAGACCCAGCGGGCGTCTATCTCGCCTATCGTTACACATATGGCCTCATCATGCCTTCGGCAGCAATCAAATCCACATTCGACAAGCACATTCAAATATGTCGAGATGCGGGCGCGTCCAATTGCCAGATCACAGGGTCCAGCACGAATAGCTATTCTGATGAGGATATCCGCGCGAACCTGTCCTTGCGCGCAGAACCGAAATGGTTGGAAACATTCATCACAGGCATGAAAACAGATATATCCGATGTCGATGGACGTATTGAAAATGCCAATACCTCCGTCGAGGACCTCACTCGCGCCCTGCTGGATACGGATGCCCGCCTCAAAGCCAAAACAACATTGCGCACCCGTCTCGAGAACTTGCTCGAAACCCGCGATGCAAAACTACCTGACCTGCTGGCATTGGAACGGGAACTCGCGCGGGTCCAAGCCGAAATCGAGAGTGCCACGGCGAACCTGAAAGCACTCCGTGCTCGGGTGTCCATGTCAGTCGTCAATATCAACTATACGAGCGAACGCGCCGCCGTCAGCCGCAGCGCTGTTTCCCCGATAGGAGAAGCCCTGAAAGACTTCGTGAGGATCGTGTCCAATGGTATTGCGGGCGTCATTACATTTGTCGCATTTATGCTGCCATGGATGATCTTTTTGATCATTCCAGGCCTGTTCACGCTACGTTGGGTTTGGCGGCGTAGGAGGCCTGCCGAACTCAACAAAGGCTAAATCACTTGAGCATTTTATTCGTCCTCATCGGACTTACCCTACTTGTCATTGGGGGCGAAATTT
>CALHXF010000094.1 GCA_938040095.1 uncultured Caulobacterales bacterium | reverse complement strand
CCTGTGTCTGCGAAAGCGGAGACGACGTCTGAAAAGAACATCGTCGTACGAGCTGCGAATAAGCTTTATGCTGCGTTTCGGAACAAAGGATTTGTGCCGAAAACGTCCCGTAAGAAAATGCAGTCTGCGGCATCAATATTGCTGAACGGTTTGGAAGAGCGAGATTTAGCCTCTGATGACGTAGATTATGCCTCCCAAGGGTTACCCCGTTCCGTTGTGATCGCCGATATAAATTTTGCGACTCGTCATGTCCGCCGGACAACAGATGCTGCCAAAATCTACTTCGAGATGACCGATGGAACGCGTAAACTCCGGACAGAACTTGATAGTCTTGAAGCGGCTCTCTTGTCTTCGCGCGAAGCGTCGGCAGCTTTCGAAAAGATCATTGAACCGAATTCAGTAGAGCTACGTGAGTTGAAACGTGAGATTTCGGATTTGACAGCAGTTACCAATGACTTTGGTCAGCGCGTGCGAGATACAGCTGCGGCTGATATGGCAGCCCGTCGTCGAGAAACGTCCTAGCCCCAGAGTTCAGAGGAGGGCGGAGACACAATCGCGCCTTCGTAACTCAAGCCCTGTTCAATATCGCTTGCTAAGAGTAGCGGTCCGTCCAAGTCAATAATATCGCAGAGGCTTTCCAACGTCAGCATGGGAGCCATCGCCAACGAGCTGCCGACCATACAGCCTGCCATAATTATGAACCCCATTGATTTGGCTTTCAGGATCAAATCTCGCGCGGCAATTGGACCGCCGCATTTGTCCATTTTCACATTTACAGCGCGATAACCTTGCGCCCAAAGCCTATCCAGATCGTGGATGGAGTGCAGACCTTCATCTGCGCAGATAATGAGGTCTGTTTCGGGTAAAATTTCCGAATGACCAGCAGGGAGGGGCTGTTCAATCAATGCGATGTTCAAGTCTGATAAGGCTGATAGAAACTGCGGCAGGTCTGCGGGTGTTAGGGCTTCGTTGGCGTCAATAATCAAACGGGCGTCTGGACGAGCTGAGGTAACAGCTTGGACGTGTTCCAAACCGTCAACACCAATCTTAATCTTGAGCCAAGGGTATGCCGATGCCGCCTTTGCCGCCTGCGCCATGTCATCAACCGATCCCCACGATAGGGTAAATGCGGTCTCACGTGAAACAGGCGACTTCACATTGAGGAGGCTCGCGGCGCTTTGGCCTGACTGTTTCGCACGCAGATCAATCCAGGCTGATTCCAAAGCATTGCGAGCGGCTTCACTCGCGAGACCATCCAGTGCAGTTTCGAAGCCATCTGCTTCCACATCTTGTCGAACGCTTTCTAACGCAGCCGTGACGCTCTCGACGGTTTGGTCGTAACGCGCATAGGGACGACATTCTCCGCGTCCGACTACCCCGTCTGATTTTAGTGTCACCTGCACGACATGGACGGCGTTCACCGAACTTCTGGAGATTCTAAACGTTCCCAGAGTTGGGTAGGTTTTGGCGTCAATTGTGAAAGAAGTTGGCATAGAAAAAATCGCGAACACAGCGGTATAAGGCAGCTAAAGGGGATTGACCCCGACACGTCATGTTTGCACCCTGTATCTCATGTTGGCAAGCACCACAGATTACGAACTTGAGATGCGTGAAACCGCTCTAATCGTTCACCCGAAAGGCAGTTGGACGATTGCACAGGCGAGCCAACTCGAAGGTCGGTTAGCCCAGGACGTTGCCGCACTGACCTATACGCATGTCGATTATGATATGAGCCTTATTGAGGATTTGGATACCGCCGGTGCGTATCTCTTGGCACGCGCCATTCGACAAGGGGTTTCACCTGCCGAAAGTTGGGACGTTTGCACCGGATCAAATGGGCATAAAACCCTGATGCAGGCGGCAACTTCGGCTGTGCTTGGTCGAGAGCCTGAACCGAAACGACAATGGTACGATGCCTTCGCGCGTATTGGTCAAGCGATGATCAGATTCTGGAATGAAACCGTCGAGACATTTGCCTTCTTGGGGCAATTCTTCGTGGTTATGGTAAAGGTGATCGCGCAACCCAAGCGTCTGCGTTGGCGTTCCATCGTCAACCTCGTCGAAAGCGTCGGCTTTGATGCCGCGCCAATTGTGATGCTTCTGTCTTTCTTCATTGGCGCCGTCATTGCCTATATGGGGGCGAATTTGTTGGCGAGTTTCGGCGCAAGCGTTTTCATGGTCGACCTTGTGGGCTTATCGGTCTTGCGCGAATTAGCTGTGATTATTACGGCAATATTGCTTGCGGGTCGCTCTGACTCGGCCTTTACGGCGTCTATCGGTGCGATGAAAATGCGCCAAGAAATTGATGCGATGAAGGTCATGGGGCTGGATACATTTGAAGTTTTGGTTGTGCCCCGCGTTATCGCTTGTTTGATTGCGATGCCAATTTTAACCTTCTTAGCAATGATGAGTGGCCTGATTGGCGGCTTGATTGTGGCGTGGGCGACGGCAGATATTACACCCATCCTTTTCTTGAATCGATTGAACACCGCGGTTGGAATTGAAAACCTGTGGGTCGGGTTAGTGAAGACGCCGTTCTTCGGCGTAATTATTGCCATCATTGGCTGTCGACAGGGACTTGCCGTTACGGGGAGTGTTGAAAGCTTAGGCCAGCGCACAACCACGTCGGTCGTGCAGGCTATCTTTGCCGTCATTCTCGTGAATGCAATGTTCGCAATCCTCTTCTACAAAATGGGGGTCTAGGGAATTGACCTCAGACATAGAGATGGATTTGACGGCACCTCCGATGCGGGCTGTTGGCATTCGAACGCAATTCGGACCTAATGTGATTCATGAGGATTTGGATTTCACTGTCAATCAAGGCGAAATCGTCGGTTTAGTCGGAGGATCTGGGTCGGGTAAGTCCGTCTTGATGAACACGATGTTGGGGCTCAAGGAACCAGAGGGCGGCAGAGTCGAGTATTTCGGCCGTGACCGAAACGACTTATCGCTCGATATCCGACGCAGCATTAACAACAAGATGGGTGTTCTGTTTCAGGGCGGCGCACTATTTTCTTCGATGACCGTGCGAGAGAACATAATGGTTCCGATGCGTGAAAACACAGATATATCCTTAAATTTGATGCGCGAATTGGCGGATATGAAAATCCATATGGTGGGATTGCCGCCAGAAAGTGCTGTTCTTTATCCCTCTGATCTCTCTGGAGGTATGAAAAAACGGGCAGGCCTGGCACGTGCATTGGCGTTGGACCCTAAACTTCTCTTTCTTGATGAACCCACAGCAGGTCTTGACCCTGTCGGAGCAAACGCCTTCGATGAGCTTATCCTTGGGCTACGTGAAGCGATGGATTTGACGGTGCTTATGGTCACGCATGATTTGGATAGCCTGTATCATATCTGTGACAGGATCGCAGTTTTGGTTGATAAACATATTCCCATTGCCGATAAATTGGCTATCGTCGGTCAGTACGATCACCCTTGGGTGCGGGAGTATTTCGGTGGCCCTAGGTCTCGTGCGGCGTTGGCCGCCAGTGGGTTGAACAGTCGGGAGACAGGATAACATGGAGAACAAGGCTAATTACGCATTGATCGGCATGTTCGTTGTGGTCGCTGTCACAGCGGTCCTCTGCTTTGCGATCTGGTTGACGGGCTACGGCTTGAATAAGCAATATGATGATTATGAGGTTGCGTTTGACGGCGGTGTTCGGGGGCTTAGCAAAGGATCGGAAGTTCGGTTTAACGGTCTGGGTGTCGGTGAAGTCACGAGTCTTGCCTATGACGAGGATGATCCAAATCTTGTACTTGCGCAAATTCAAGTGTCCGAAAACACGCCGATCGACATCAATTCGAAAGCGCAGCTGACGCCCTTGGGCCTGACGGGGTTGAACTACATCGAAATCACGCCCGGATTTGATCCAGACGCACCGTTGATGGCGGATATGCCAGGGCGCGGCACTAAACGTATTGTTGGTGCTGAAAGCTCCGTTGATGAACTTCTGACGGGCGGCGGAGATGTTGTTGTCGCGGCACAATCCGCGTTAACGCGTGCTAATTTGTTGCTGTCCGAGGAGAACCTCGCATCGATTAGCGGCATACTAAAAAATATCGAAGGTATTACGGCGTCAGTGGATGTATCGGAATTAGACGCTTCGAAACTCAATGACATGATTGATAGCTTCAAATTAGCTGCGGACGCGATTGCCAACACCGCCGTCTCAATTGAGAATACGTCATCGAGCCTTGATGTCGTTGTGAAGGAAGACCTACGGGCGCTTCTGAGCAAGGTTGACGAAACCTTGGGAGCGGTCGATACGACCGTTTCAAGCTTTGATGGAACGGCTCAGGGCATTGATGAAATGGTTGTAGATGCGCGTAATGCCGTCAATCGACTGTCAAATTCGGGTCTTACGGATTTGGAAGTGACCATTGACGAAATTCGCCGTCTCGTCAGCACCTTGGGCAGGGTTGCCGATGGTTTGGAACAAAGTCCAACAGAATTCTTGGTTGGGGTTGAACGCGAAGAAGTGGTCTTGCCGCAATGAAAACTCGATTCCTCTTCATACTGGGCTTGACTGCAGGATTATCTGGATGTCTTTCTGTCCTTCCATCCCCGAAACCCGCGCCGGCCGTCTATCGTTTGAATACGGCGATTAACCCCGTTGTTGCAGTGCAGGGTGCTGAGATTATCCGCGTTGATCGACCGTCCGCGTCTCAAATCTTTAGCTCCAATGATATTGTCGTCAGTATGGATGGGCGGAAATTATCGGCGGTTGCGATGTCCAGTTGGGCAGAGGCAACACCAATCATTATCCAAGGCACATTGGTCGAGGCTCTGGAAGGCTCGTCTGAATTCGTGGGTCTGCTGCCATCCTCAGGGGCTCGAACCGGGACTCGTGTTCATTTGGCGGTCAAGAATTTCGAAGCCAATTTCGACAGGGGTGCTGAGAGCGCACCCTTAGCTGTGGTTCAGTATCGCGTGACCTATGCGCGGGCTGATGACCGAAAGCTGATTGGGACACATTTGGTGCGCGAAACGCGTCGTGCCGATTCGGTCAATGTCTCGTCGATCGTGAGCGCGATTGAAGGTGCCAATCAGGCGGCAGTGATCGACATTGTTAAATGGCTGGAAACGCAGCGCGCCACCGACTCGCGTTAATTGCCTTGCGTCGCGCGTCTGCGGCGCTTTATCAGCGCGATAGATCCGACCACAATTATCGCCGCCACGGCGATTAGGCCCAGTGCAATTTCCATTTTCTCTCCGAAAATTTCGCCGAGAAAGTGGATGACTGCGAAAATGGCAACGCAATACAGAAATGCCGTTACGAAGATGATCGCGCAGAACTTCGCGTAATTCATTTTGAAATACCCGCAGGCAATATAAGCGGGCACCCGCGCCAAAGGCAGGAACCGTGCGGCCAATAATGTTGTGAGGGCGTGACGTTGTACGCGGTCCGACATCGCCATAACGCGGTCTTTCTCTGCCCATTTCCGTGCGCGAGAGGACGCATGAGCGGAATATCCGATCCAATATTTCCAAATGTCGGAGACAAATAATCCGAAGAGAATGACGAAAAACACGGTCGGAAAATGCTGCGGGTCTGACGCACTGAGGGTTGCCGCAGCGATGACCGCAGCGTCTTCTTGCACGAAGGGGCCGATAAATATGCCAGCGTAAAGATACCAGGATGGGTCCATCATAAAGCTTGGGACCACAGAGGTCGGGTTAGGTCAAGTCATGCCCCGTCACAAATAGGACAGACATGAAATCGCTACGGCGCTGCCACAGGTGAGACGGCGAGGGGGACACGGCTCGCACGAGAACATTCATCCTATGGCAAAACAATATAAGGCGTGAAGAAAATAGACTGAAATAAGGGCTGTCTAAGGCGTTGCGGTTCCCGAAAGGTCGTGACATAAGGCGCGAAATTTTCAAACTCCTCGGCAGGAGCTATCCGCGCTTGCCCAAACTTGGTGACATCATCATGCAGATCAAAGAGCTCTCGGCCGAAGGCCTTTCCAAGACGTTTGCCATTACGGTCCCGAAAGAAGACCTGGCAGCAAAACTGGAGGTCAAAATCAAAGAGATGCAGCCTCAAGTCTCGCTTAAAGGCTTCCGTCCAGGCAAAGTCCCTGCGTCGCACATCCGTAAGATGTTCGGTCAGTCCATCATGAATGACCTCGTCCAAGAAGTCGTCAATGAGAGCTCTCAGAAGGCGATCAATGACAATAAGCTTCGTCCAGCGGGCCAGCCAAAGATTGACCTTCGCGCAAATGGCGAAGACGTCACCAACGGCAAAGCCGATCTTGAATACACAATGGTCGTCGAATCGATCCCTGAGTTCGATCCAGTCGACCCAGAAACATTGAAGTTCACACGCCTCGTACACGAAGCAGAGCAAAAAGACCTCGACGAGCGTCTTGGTGAACTTGCGTCTTCACAGAAGACCTACAAGAAAAAAGCCAAAACTGCGAAAGCCAAAAAAGACGATGCTGTCCTTATCGACTTCGTCGGCACGGTTGACGGTGAAGCCTTTGAAGGCGGCGCAATGGAAGGTCACCAACTCGTCATCGGGTCTGGCTCATTCATCCCAGGATTCGAAGATCAGTTGATCGGCGCAAAAGCTGGCGACGAACTAGACGTCACTGTCACATTCCCAGACCCATATCAGTCTGCTGATCTGGCTGGTAAAGAAGCCGTCTTCGCAACGAAAGTTATCGAAGTCCAAGGCGCCAAAGACAGCGAAATCGACGATGACTTCGCTAAGAAGTTTGGTCTTGAGTCCGCTGAAGCTCTGACGACAGCTGTTAAAGAGCAGTATGAAGC
>CALHXF010000093.1 GCA_938040095.1 uncultured Caulobacterales bacterium | reverse complement strand
GATCATGAAATTGCGATGGGGTCGCAATTGGCGTCTAGTTTGGGTTTGACGGTCGGGGATAGAATTACAATTTATTCGCCGCGTACGCGGACAACCATTACGGGAACGCAGCCTATCCGCAAAAATTATACGGTGGGTGCCATTTTCTCCGTGGGCCTTTTACAAACGGATTTGTCTTATATCTATATGGACTTTGAGCAGGCCACGGCCTTGTTTGAGGGTGGGAGATTGACGGGGCAGATACAATTACGTCTCGATACGCCAGATGATGTCGATCGATTGGAGCTAGAGGTTTATAATGAGATCCAAGTGCCTGCATCACTGACAACGTGGCGGGATAAAAATGCGGGGACAGCAACGGCGTTGCGAACTGAACAAATTGCCATGCGCTTTATCTTTATGATTGTCGTGATCATCGCGGCTTTCCCAGTTCTGGCATCTATGATTATGCTGGTGAAAAACAAATCTAAGGACATTGCGATTTTACGCACAATCGGGGCGACACAAGGCAGTATCTTGCGCATTTTTCTTATGTCCGGAGCTATGATCGGCATCCTCGGAACATTGCTCGGATTGGTGATCGGAATTTTATTCTGTTTGAATATCAGCCTGATCCAATCCGCGATTGAAGCGATAACTGGCCAACCCTTATTTCCACCGGACGTTTATCAGCTTGCTGGCGGCATCCCTGTCAAAATTGTCTGGTCAGAAGTCTTCGGCGTTGCGTTTTGGGGCTTTATGATCTCAGCTTTGGCGACTTTGCTACCGGCTTTATCAGCGTCGAAAATCGATCCCGTAGATGCGTTGAGGTACGAATAATGGCGCGTCCTATTCTCTCCGTTCGTAACCTCCATCGATCTTATCCGTCGGGTGGGGGAACCCTAACCGTTATGGCAGGCGCGGATATAGATATTTATCCGGGTGAAATGGTCGGTCTTGTCGGTCCATCTGGTTCTGGTAAGTCTACATTGCTCCATGCGGCGGGTTTGCTAGAAAAACCAAATGAAGGCGAAGTCTATATTAATGGGCGGGAATGTTTGAAGCTTTCTGATGATATTCGCACGCGTATTCGCCGCGAAAGCATTGGTGTTGTCTATCAATTCCATCACTTGCAAAAAGAATTCACAGCGTTGGAAAATGTCGCCATTCCGCAGATGATCGCGGGTGTATCGGCCAAAATAGCCGAAGCTGAAGCTGCGCGCTTACTTTCCAACATGGGACTGGCTGAACGGCTAACTCATCGCCCAAGTCAAATGTCGGGTGGGGAGCAACAACGGGTCGCGATTGCGCGCGCGCTTGCGAATAAGCCTCAGCTTTTGTTGGGTGACGAACCGACAGGTAACCTTGATCCTGCGACGTCTGATGTGGTGTTCCGCAGTCTCTTTGATCTTACGCGTAGCGAGGGTGTTTCAACCTTGATCGCCACGCATAATATGAATTTGATCCCGTTCTTTGACCGCGTACTGACAGTTCAAGACGGTTTAGTTGTGCCGTGGACGCCGCCCGTTATTCCCGCGCTCGGTTAGCCACCAGAAAACCAAACCAAGTGCTATCAAGGCTAAGCCGCCGAGTGCAGCTTTTGGGCGATCAATCACAACAAAGACGAGTGTCACGGCAGTGATTGTCAAATATATCAGTGGCACAAATGGATAGCCCCATGTTTTGTACGGACGTGGCAAATCAGGTTGTCTCCACCTCAAAACAAACAAGCCGACAATCGCAAGTAGGCTGTTAAACGCCAACATTGCGCCCGCAAAGACAAGAATTTGATCAAATGTCTGGGTGAGAATAAAAAATACCGCAACGCCAGACTGAAACATGATCGCGGCCCACGGCACGCCTTCGGGTGTGCTGCGTGACAACCACCGCATTGCGGAATAGTCTTCCCCAACGGCTTGTAAAGCACGAGGACCTGCCAATGTCATAGCGCTGACCGTTGATATGAGTAGAAGCGCTAACATACCGCCAACCAAACGCCCGCCTGTATCGCCGAATATGCGGTCAGCAACGATATATCCAATTTCCACTTTCCCCTGCATGGCCTCTGTTGGTGCCGCGTAAAGAAACGCGAGGTTCAACAAGACATAAAGAACGGTGACGAGCGCCGTGCCAATGAACAAAACCTTCGGAAGGTCTCGCTGTGGGGACTTCATTTCGCCAGAGATATACGTCGCAGCGTTCCACCCCGTATAGGCATAGGATACGTAGATTAGGGCAATCCCGTAGGGCACGCTTGTCATGACTTTGGGGTCAGTTTTACTTGGGATGAGATCAAGCGTTTGGGGATCCGTCGTTAAGACGAAGGCCGCGAGAATAAACGCTGTGATCAAGACAATTTTGATGGCGGTAAAGGCCGTTTGCGTAACTCCCGAAACGTGACGCGATCGCGCATGTAAGAGTGCGAGCGTAAGGACGAGGGCGCAGGCCAAGACTTTTTGCGCGATGGGACCGAGGTCGCCGGGTAAGATCGCGCCAGAGTATTTAGCAAAAGCAATGGCAACCACCGCGGTCGGCGCAGCAAAGCCAATTGTCGCGCTGACCCACCCAGAGATAAATCCTGCGGCTGGATGGTAGGCTTCCCCGAGGAACGTGTATTCGCCGCCAGACCTGGGGAGTGAGGCCCCCAATTCCGCGTAAGATAAGGCTCCGCAGAGGGCAGCCAATCCCCCGATGACCCACAACATGATGATCGCGAAGAGGCTATCAATATCGGCTAACTGATACCCAAGGGCAGTGAAGACACCGACGCCGACCATATTGGCGATAATGATCGCGGTGGCTGTGCGTGGCGTGAAAGTAGATTGACTCATGTCGAATCTATGGGGCGTCGCAGGCGGTGACGCAATCCACCTGATCTCTAAACCTTAATATCCACAGGGAACCTATTCACAGAATGTTGACGTTTTGTTCTCATATATGCAGAACAAATATAGAACATAAGTAAACTGACTGAGGAAAAGCCCATGACACGTCAACTCATCCACGACATTTCGTCTGCACTCGTCTTGGCAGGCTTCGTTGCTGTCGTCACGATCTGGATGATGGTGATTGGCGGTTAGGCCAGTTACAAATTTGGGAACTTAGTGTTCCCAAGCCTGAAAACCAGAAAGCGTAAATCGATCTATGGTCAAACCTGCTCGAGATTTTGTCCATCTGCGTATGCGGTCTCCCTATTCCATGTTGGAAGGGGCGCTTAAGATTAAAGAAACAGCCGAGCGGGCTGTCAGGTATCGTCAACCTGCTTTGGCGATTACAGATACAAATAACCTCTGCGGCGCATTGGAATTTTGCGAGACTGTCGCGGGCCAGGGTATCCAGCCCATTATCGGCGTCACACTTAGCATCGATTTAGAAAAACCGAGACAACCAGGTCAAATCCATCAAGACCCAGAGGGAACCCTTGTCCTCTTGGCGCAAGATGAGACGGGCTATGCCAATTTGATGGATTTGTCGTCCGCCGCATTTTTGGAAATCGAACCGACTGATACACCGCATATAAAAGCCTCTCGCTTAGAAGGTTGGACGGACTCCGTTATTGCGCTGACGGGCGGACAGGACGGCGTTTTCAATCGCATGATCAAAGCAGGACAGGTGGCGGAGGCCGAGAGTTGGTTGGTACGCCTGAAAGACCTATTCCCAAATTGTCTCTACGTTGAAATCCAGCGCCATACCCCTGAGGAAAGTGCGGCGACCGAAAGCGCACTTGTTGATCTCGCCTATAAACTCGATCTTCCGTTGGTCGCGACGAATGATCCCTATTTCCTCGATCCTGATATGCATGAGGCACATGATGTTTTGCTAGCCATGTCAGAGGGTAGTTATGTTTTAGAGAAAGATCGCCGAAAACTCTCACTTCATCATTATTTCAAGTCTACCGAAGAGATGGTGAATCTGTTTAGTGATCTTCCAGAGGCCATCGAGAACACGCTTTTAATTGCAGAGCGCTGTGCCTATCGCGTGCCAAAGCATGATCCAATTCTACCCAACTTTGGGGATGGGTCCTATTCTGAAGATGAGCTTTTGGTGCGACAAGCCAAAGCAGGCTTGGAAAAACGGCTAGAGGTCGTTGAGCTGGCAGAAACCCGCGAAGCCTATTTTGAACGTCTCGATTTTGAACTCAATATTATCAAGAATATGGGGTTCCCTGGGTATTTCTTGATTGTTGCTGACTTCATCCAATGGGCGAAAGATAATAATATCCCAGTTGGCCCTGGTCGGGGCTCGGGTGCGGGTTCTGTTGTGGCTTGGGCGCTTACGATTACGGATTTGGACCCGCTACGGTTTGGGCTTCTGTTCGAACGGTTCTTGAACCCCGAACGTGTGTCCATGCCCGATTTCGACATCGACTTTTGCCAAGAACGTCGCGGCGAAGTCATCGAATATGTCCGAAACAAATATGGGAACGGGCAGGTGGCCATGATCATCACCTTCGGAACCCTACAAGCGCGTGCGGTCGTCCGAGACGTAGGGCGTGCGATGCAGGTTCCATTGGGGCAGGTCGATAGATTGGCCAAGCTCGTGCCGTCCAATCCTGCTAATCCCGTTTCACTACGCCAAGCCATCACAATGGAGCCTGGCTTGCGGGAAGCGAGGGACTCTGAACCAAAGATCAAACGTTTGTTGGACACGGCACTGAAACTCGAAGGCCTTTATCGGAATGCGTCAACCCATGCGGCGGGTGTTGTGATTGGGGATCGACCGCTGACGCAGATTGTACCGCTCTATCAAGACCCGCGTTCAGACGTACCTGCCACGCAGTTCACAATGAAATGGGCCGAGAAAGCGGGCTTAGTGAAGTTTGACTTCTTGGGCTTGAAAACACTCACGGTGATTCAACGCTGTGTTGGCTACCTCAAAAAACAAGGTATCGACGTTGATGTTGAACATCTGAAAACAACAGTCCCGGAGGCTTACAAACCTCTGGCTGAGGGCCTGTCTGCGGGTGTGTTTCAGCTTGAGAGTTCAGGCATGCGGGACGTTCTGCGAAAGTTGGCACCTGACTCGATTGAAGAATTGACAGCTTTAATTTCACTCTATCGTCCCGGGCCGATGGGTAATATTCCCGACTATGTGGAACGAAAATGGGGCCGACAGGAGATTAGCTATCCGCATCCGAAACTCGAAAATGTCCTAAAAGAAACATACGGTATCATCATCTATCAGGAACAGGTGATGGAAATCGCCAAAATCCTGTCAGGGTTTACACTCGGGGATGCCGACCTTTTGCGTCGGGCGATGGGTAAAAAAGACCAAGCGGAAATGAACCGTCAAAAAGGTAAGTTTATTGACGGCGCGGTTGAACGTGATGTTGATGGAAAACTCGCCGCCGAGATTTTTGAATTGGTCAATGAATTTGCAGGCTACGGGTTTAACAAATCCCATGCGGCGGCTTATGCCATGATTACCTTCCGTACGGCCTATTTGAAAGCGTTGCATTCGACGGAGTTTTTGGCTGCGATCATGTCTTTGGACTTAGCCAACGTCGAAAAACTTGCGCAGTTTTATCAAGAGGCGAAACGGATGGAGATCGAGGTGACACCACCTTGCATCAATCGGAGCCAAGCTGACTTTGACGTGGCGGATGGTGCCGTTCTTTACGCGCTGGGGGCTTTGAAAAATGTTGGCCTCGAAGCCATGAAACATCTCGTTGATGTGCGCGAAACGGATGGCCCTTTTACGTCCATTAATGATTTTGCCCGTCGCATTGATATGCGTCAGGTGAATAAACGTGCCATCGAAAATCTGGCGCGTTCTGGTGCATTTGATTGTGTGGAACCTAATCGCGCGATGGTTCTGAAAAATGCCAGTTTGATCCAGAATATTGGAACGCTGGCAGCACAAGAACGCGATAGCGCACAGGTCAGTCTGTTCGGGGATGCGACCGTTGAAATCAAAGACCCTGATTTGGAGTGGTGTGAGCCGTGGACACAAATGGAAGGTCTTGAGCACGAGCTCGGCGCTGTTGGGTTTTATCTCGGCGGCCATCCGCTCGATGAGCATATGGATAGTCCTAAATTGAAGAATGTCGTCTTTGCCGAGCGATTGGAAGATGTCGGGGCAGGGAATATTACTGTTGCGGGTGTCGTGCGAAAGAAACAAGAGCGTGTCTCCAAGCGCGGTAAACGCTTTGCCTTTGTTGAATTGTCTGACCCGACTGGTGATTACGAAGTTCTGGTCTCAGAGAATGTTCTGACCCCGCATCGTGAAAAATTGGCTGCTGGCAACATCATTCGAATGAAAGTCAAAGCCGAACGTAATGACGGTGAAACACGCCTGTTCGCAGATGCCGTAGAATTATTGGATGGTATGGGGGACGGGCCGAGTGCCGATGCCGCGCCGACTGCGCCAGCAGGTCTAAAAATCCGTTTGCGGAACGCCAGTATCGAAACTTTGGACGAATTAAAGGCGACCTTGGAGCAACTTCGAAATACACCTTATCAGATGAGCGGATACATAGAGCTTGTTGTTCCATTGACGGAAAAACGTGAAGCCGCATGGCGATTGGATGGTAAGTGGGCCATCGACCCGTCCATCAGAAAAGCTATCAAAGCCAATAGTGCGGTTGAGACTATTTTAGAAATCGCTGCGTGATTTATAAAATAAAACAATGCTTTACAGCGTTAAAGTGGCTTTTCGTTATTATATCTTTAACCACTAATCTGAGGGCAAGGTTTATATATTTGTCTTAAGTTCTAATCTGGGGCGTTTAGAATTGAATTTGAGTCTGGGCTTAAATGTTGGGTACTTTAAAGAGATTAAACCGTGCTTTTCGTGCGGCGCAAGATGGACACGTCGCTGTTATATTCGCTTTGGCTGCGGTGCCGTTGCTTGTCGTAACAACGACAGCACTTGATATGCATCAGCTTGATCGAGTTGAGACAAGTATGGCTGCGGCTTTGGACAACGCTGCGCTAGCAGCTGTTGCTAATCAATCCATAACTGAAGACGAACGCGCTGTTTTAGCCAAACAGGTTTTCTGGGATAATGTCTCAAACAACCCCGAGCGTATATCCTTGGAAGTTGTCAGTAGTGATCCGGCCCGCGTTGAATTGTCCGCGACGGCCATAGTTCCGACATCGCTTCTTGCGATAACAGGTCGACAGACGTTTGAAGCTCAATCAGAAAGCGCAGCCACAATAACGCGCGGCGGGGTGGTCTGTATGATGACCCTTGATCCAAGTTCAGCGGGGAGTTTTGAAGTTACGAGCGGTGCCACGCTGAATGCCGACACTTGTGCCGTACAGGTGAATTCAACGCACGCAAGTGCAGCCATTGTCAATCACGGCGGACGTGCCACAGCGGCTGATTTTTGCATTGCAGGCGGGGCGAGTGGCCCCTTTGAGCCCTTCGTGAATTCGGAGTGCGGTGTTATTGCTGATCCATATTTGAACCGCCAGGCGCCCGACACGGGGGATTGTGTCGACAGAACTGAATTATTGAGATTATTAGCGACGTGGCAGGCTGAGAGTTTAGGTGTAACGTTGAAGCCTGGTACATATTGTGGAGGGTTAATCCTGAGAGGGAAGAATGTAACATTTGAACCAGGAGTTTACATAATTAAAGACGGTCCTATTTTCTTTGATTACGGGACGCA
>CALHXF010000092.1 GCA_938040095.1 uncultured Caulobacterales bacterium | reverse complement strand
TGACCAGTTACGGACCCTTCAAAAAAGAAACCCGAGAGGAACAGCAATGAGCGAGAAACTAACCGTCACCGAACGAGACACGTTGATTGCACCTTTGTTGGCTAGTGGTTGGACCATGGTAGACGGGCGTGACGCGATCCTGAAAACCTATGTTTTTGCAAACTTCGTCGAAGCATTTGGATTTATGACAAAAGCTGCGTTATGGGCTGAAAAATTGAACCACCATCCAGAGTGGTCGAATGTTTACAAGACCGTTGAGGTAACGCTGACGACCCATGATTGCGATGGGCTTAGCGCACTGGACGCGAAATTAGGCGCAAAGATGGATCGGCTTGTGGAAGGATAATATGGAAGACCTGCTGAATACTGAAATCGTCAACGGAACAACTGTGGCCGATGTGTTTACACTCGAATTCATGGCATCTGTGCTGGGGTCTGTGCTGGCCGCGATCCTAATCCTGATCGTCGGTTTTGCGATTGGTGGGTGGGTCCGCAAACGGCTTGTCGCGTTGGGAGGCCAAAACCCTCATCTTGATGATACGTTATTTTCCTTTTTGGGTAACATCGCCCGTTACATCATTGTCGGCTTTGCGTTCCTATTTGTTCTGAACACGTTTGGCGTTCAAACGACATCAGTCGTTGCTGTGATCGGTGCCGCGGGTCTGGCGGTTGGTCTGGCTTTGCAGGGCACGTTGTCGAATGTCGCGGCGGGCGTCATGATTATCTTTTTCCGCCCAATAAAGCTGGGCGATTTTGTTGAAGTAAATGGCAAAATGGGAACCGTGAAAGACATCACGCTGAACTACACTGAGCTGGCCTCGGTCAGTAATGTTCAGATAATCATTCCAAACTCAGAGGTTTGGGGCAACACGATTGAGAATTATTCAATCTACAAGACCCGTCGCGCCGAATGGACATTTGGCGTAGGTTACGGTGCGAACTTGCAGCAAGCAGAGCAGATTATCAAAGAGACGATCATGGCAGATCCGCGGGCGCATGCTGACCCAGAACCGTTCATTCAGGTCAACAATCTAAATGACAGCTCAGTCGATTTTCTGGTGCGCGTCTGGTGCAATTCAGCCGACTTTTTCCAGTTTCAGGCTGACATGAAGCGCCAAGTCAAAGAGGCGCTAGACGCAGGCGGGATCGATATTCCGTTCCCAACCCGAACGTTAGTTCAAGTCAAAGAGTGAGACCCGTAAAGGGGTCACACAACAGTTCGATCTAGGCGGCTTTACGTTCCGGCTGTTCTTGCATCATCACGTGAGCAAGTTCTGTCGGCTCAAGCAAGAACCGGCCCGCGCCGCCATCGCGTTTGCGAACCAAGCCGCTTGTGACAAGGCGATCCACAATCTTTTTCATGCCGTTGTATTGGGCATAGTGATTGTGCCGCACTGCGTAGCCGCCGTACCCCTGCTGGGAGGCGATGATCGCGTTGCATAAAATCTTATTCATCATGCGAGTCATTGTGTGTGTTCCGTTCCCTTTTGTGACGTGCACCACCTAAATAGCGGTGCAAATCCTTTTCATATTGCTCTCGCAGTATTGCTGGATCCGATTGAGTGAGCTTGGACCCATGAGCAAACCTGCGGCGTTTTACCAACGCTGGAAGACCCAGCGGAAACTCGTTGATCTTGAGCATTGTTACATCCTCCCACTAATGTTCAACAACTGTCTCAAGCCAGACGTCGGCACGTGATGGGAAGATTCCGGAGTTTTTCCCGTAGAAAATGTCACTGTCGCTTTGGGAAAATCATCTAAATAATTGATAAAAAATAATTTTTAAGGATTTTGATCAAAATTCGCTATTCTTTGTGACGTGGCGGAATGTCGCGAAATTTATAAAAGTGCGATCTGAACAGTGCGGCGTTCTTGCAGAGGGATCACGACATCCAGAAACAATGCCTTAATGCAGACAAAAAAGGGCCCCAAAGCGATTCTGCTGGGGCCCAATAATCTGATGTTTTTGAGTGCCTTAGATCGTATCAAGCAACGCTTCACCGCCCGAGATATCACACTCACCAGGGCTGGCTTCTTCGCCAATGGATGTCACGACACCGTCTTCAACAACCATCGCATATCGCTTAGAGCGGCCAATCAAGCCTGCTGGTGGTGCCGTAAAGTCCATGCCGATCGCTTTGGTGAACGTCCCTTCAGCGTCGCCGAGCATTGTAATGCCAGCTTCTGCAGCACCGGTTGATTTCCCCCAAGCGTCCATAACAAACGGATCATTCACGGACACGCAGATTATTTCGTCCACGCCTTTGGCAGCAAAGGCATCTTTCGTCCGGATAAAGCTTGGCACATGGGACGTGGTACACACGCCAGTGTAGGCGCCCGGCAATCCGAAGACCACTACCTTACGGCCCTTCAGCTTTTCAGACAGTTGTACAGCAGCCGGGCCATCTGCGCCCAAGTAAAGCATTGTCGCGTCGGGCAACGTGGCCCCTTTAGAAATGGTCATGTCTGTGTCCTTGTTTCGATTGCACCTGTTGTCTCCCTCCATATAGGTTCGCGTTGAACGGAAGACCAGTTGAAGGAAGCGTCTGTCATGTCTCACGTCGTGGTTATCGGTGCCGGTCAGGCCGGGTCATCCTGCGTCGCAAAATTGCGCAGCGAAGGATTTGAAGGAGAGATCTCCCTAGTCGGCGGAGAGCCGGTCCCACCATATCAGCGCCCCCCCTTATCCAAGGCATACTTACTGGGTGAGATGGAGGAAGAGCGGCTGTATCTCCGTCCTGCCAGCTTTTACGCCGACAACAACATTACTTTGCGTGTCTCGACCCGGGCTACTGCTTTTGATCCAGTGGCCAAGACGGTGACGCTCGAAAACACAGAGACCCTGAATTACGACCATCTGGTTCTGACCACCGGCGCCCATCCCCGCACTTTGCCCAGCGCCATTGGTGGTGATCTGACGAATGTCTTCTGTGTCCGTGATCTCGCGGATGCAGACGCCAT
>CALHXF010000091.1 GCA_938040095.1 uncultured Caulobacterales bacterium | reverse complement strand
ATGGGCTCAACGATGCTGGATAGAAGGCCGTAAACTTGACGCGCTGTCGGGTTGTTCGGGCTGACGATATTCAACATGAATAACCAACTCATGATCACATAGATCAAGAACACGAAGAGGATCAGCGACAAGATAGGCTTGACAAAAAACAATAGGATTGAAGCGGCAATACTCATGATGTTGTTCTCGAGGTGGGAATGTCTTTAAGTTTCTGTCCTTATCTAGGGAGCCTCTGCCCTCGCAGCAAGGCGTTACATCTGTGTTGATTGACGGCCACATGCCACAGCATCGCCTTATTCCCGTCATGCCCCCGTCTTACTGCGTCTCTATCCTTGAAACTGAGAGCGATCATATCTTGATCGAAAACAGGAGAAGGGTTGAGCCATGCAGACGATGAGCCTAGTTAGACAGAAGGAATACTCACCGCGTCGTGTCGCGGCAACCGCTGGGGAGCGAGCTATGGCGAAAATCTATCTAGTTGATGATGACGAAAACATCCTGACATCCGTGTCGATGTTCCTCGAAAGTGAAGGCTATGAGGTCAAAAAGTTTCATGATGGTGTATCCGCACTTGAAGCCTTACGCGCCTCTCCGCCTGACCTCGCGGTATTTGACGTCAAGATGCCGAGGATGGACGGGTTAGAGCTTCTGCGTCATCTTCGTAAGACCTCCAACTTACCGGTTATCTTTCTAACCTCTAAAGATGATGAATTTGACGAAGCTATCGGCTTTAATATGGGGGCCGATGATTATATCACGAAACCCTTCAGCCAACGTCTGCTGGGTGAGCGCATCAAAGCCGTTTTACGTCGCGCGCGTTTGACGAATATCGAAATGCCAGAACCGCAAGAAGGCGATGATAAAGTCATTCGTCGCGGCAAGTTGGTACTCGACCCCAATCGTCACGCCTGTTCGTGGAATGATGAGCCTGTCCGTTTGACCGTGACAGAATTTCTGATTTTGGAAGCGCTAGCCAATCGCCCAGGTTATGTGAAATCTCGCGATCAACTCATGGACGCTGCATATGATGATCAAATCTATGTGGATGATCGGACAATCGACTCGCACATCAAGCGTCTACGCAAAAAATTCCGCAAGAATGATAAGACCTTTGACGGTATCGAAACACTCTATGGTGTTGGCTATAAATATAAGGAAGCATAGATTTAAGGCATGCCTGTTTTGGCGTGACGCGTTTTCAACTTCTCACAAGACCCGCGCCGCGTGGCCTGTTAAGTATGGCTCACATGTCTGAGTCCGTTGAAAAATCTAAAAAACCTTCTCGTTGGTTTGGTCGCGCGTTAAAGCGGCGAACCAATCGACGTCGAGGTCCGCGTCGATCTCTCTGGACGTCGCGACTCACCAGAAATATTTTTCTCTCTAATTTGATTGGTTTGATCATTTTGGTGTCGGGTACGCTGGCCATGAACCGGTTTGAAAATGGATTGATCAACGCTAAAGTTGATAATATCCGAACCTTGTCCTCGACCATCACCACAGTGATTGGTGAACAGGCTACGGGCTTTGGCGGAACCGCACAATTAGATGTCCAAGGTGCGAGCCAAGTCTTACGTGGCGTCAATGTCCCCGATGGATGGCGTGTCAGGCTGCATAATAAAGCGGGTGAGCTGGTCGCCGACACAAAGGTGCTCAGCAGCACAATCACGACGGAAACGCTCGATCCGATCTTAGAAGACATTCCAGAGAGGCCGCGACAAGATATCTGGCGTGAAAATATCCGAGGGTGGATGGACCGCACACTGCACAATATGCCGTGGAAAAAAGCCCGCCGTGAAACCTTACGCAGAGACCTTAAATTAGAAGTACGTTCTGGGCTTGAGGGCGATTCCAGCTATGGTCCACGTTATGATGTCGATGATAATTTAATCGTCACCGTCTCGCAACCTGTGCAGCGGGTGAGTCAAGTTTTGGGCGTCGTGACCGTCGAAAGTAACGATGTCAGCTCCATTGTAAATGATGCGCGCCAAGCGCTTGTACCGATCATTGGCTTGGCGTTTCTCGGGATGTTTCTCTCGTCTTTGGCGCTGACGCTTTTTATTAGCTTACCCATGCGCCGTCTCGCGCGGGCTGCGGAGATCGTGACGCGGAGTGCAAAGAAGCGCGATGCGATTCCTGATCTGTCTGCACGAAGGGATGAAATCGGTGATTTGTCACTTGTCCTGCGAGATATGACGCAAGGCCTCTATTCTCGTATTGATGACATTGCGAACTTCGCCGCCGATGTCGCGCATGAAATTAAAAATCCCCTGACGAGTTTACGGTCTGCGTCGGACACGTTGCGCGTCGCAAAAACCGAAGAACAACGCGAAAAACTCATCAATATCATTCAGCAAGATGTGTCGCGTATGGACCGCTTGATTACCGATATTTCTAAAGCTTCTAAAGTGGACGCGAATTTGGCGCGCGAAACGGCGAAGACTCTAGACGTCGCTGAAATCTCTGAGAACATGGTTGATTTTTATCAGCAAACGCGGGCCGAAGAGGGCCCAAATGTTATCAATGCAACGGAGATCGATCCTGATAATCCCGTCTATATTCGCGCCTATGAAACACCCTTCGCGCAGGTTCTACGGAACCTCATTGATAATGCGTTGACGTTTTCCCCTGACGACGGGAATGTCACGGTCATGGTAAATAAGGTCGGCAAGCGTGTTGTGTTTACCGTTGATGACGAGGGACCAGGAATTCCAACCGATAATTTAGACGCGGTCTTTGAGCGATTTTACACGGAGCGCCCGAAAGGTGCGAGTTTCGGGAGCCATTCGGGTTTAGGTTTGGCGATTTGTCGTCAAATTATCACCGCCCATCGTGGTAAAATTCACGCTGAAAACCGCATGGACAATTCAGGTAAAATTCTTGGCGCACGATTTGTTGTCGATGTGCCCCGCCAAAGGCCTTCAGAAAAAGACTAAGCCTTTGGATTTGACCCTATCCAGCTCGGTCTTTAGATGAACCCAGCGAAATGTGAGACGTAATGCTGCCAACCATTGGGAGTGTTCCCAATCGATCTGCATGAAAAGATTTATAGGCCGTCAGGTCCGCAACTTCGATCCGTAGCAAATATTCCACGCTGCCCGTGATGTTGTGGCATTCTCGAACTTCTGGTGCGCGGGCCATGGCGGCTTCAAAATCAAGCGCATCTTTTTTCAAATGCGCAGACAAGCCAACCATGACGAAAACGACCACGTCCTGCCCCATAGCCTTGCGATCAAGCACGGCGCGGTAGCCTTGGATGACACCCCGTTTCTCTAACTCTTGTACGCGACGCAAACAGGCCGAAGGCGATAACCCGACTTGCTTGGCCAATGCCGTGTTACTGGTGCGTCCATTCATTTGTAAGGATTGCAATATTTGCGCGTTTATGGGGTCAATTTCTATCATTTGTTGATGTATTCAGTCTTTATTCAAGAAGAAAGCAAGGTTATTCGAATGTTAAGCACCTAATAATTTCGTAATTGAGTTAATATTGCGGAGACTGACATGCCACTTATGGCCTTGGACAAATATGATATGAGCGCCGAACGCGGTTTCCTCTGTCGCTATGAGGCCGATGAAGTCGGGCTTTCGGGCGATTGGAAGCAGGCGGCTAACGTCGCGTTGAGTTTGCCGCAATTATTGACGACGGGTCGTGTCAGGCATTTGTTGCTGAGGGGCTTGCCTGATTTAGACGAAGCGGCGGTGGGACAGCTTACGGATGAGATGGCGCGCGCGGCGATGGCGCATTACAGCTTCATGGTGCAATCTTATGTCTGGGGTGAGGCTGACGCCGCATCCGTCCTACCAGAAAAATTAGCACGTCCCATGTGTGCACTCGCTGAACGCTTAGGGCAGCAACCTCTTTTGCCCTATAGTAGTTATGTGTTGGATAATTGGGCGCTGCATGATCCCCACGGTCCAATTGATCTGTCTAATATTTACGTGCTTCAGAATTTTCTTGGCGGTCAAGATGAGAATTGGTTCATCCTCGTGCATGTTGCAATTGAAGCCAGAGCAGGGGCCGCATTGGTTCGAATGGGACCTATCTTAGACGCTGTTTCAAAGGGTGATGCTGCGGGCGCGACAAAGCTGTTGAAGGAAACCGCAAAGGTTTGGTGTGACCTAAAGTCCATTTTTGATCGTATGCCTGAGCGTTGCGATCCTTATGCTTATTTTGAACGCGTGCGGCCCTATATTCACGGCTGGAAAGACAATCCTGCATTGCCCGACGGTGTTCTCTATGAAGGCGTGACGCAGCATGCAGGACAACGCCAAAGCTATCGCGGGCAAACAGGTTCTCAATCCTCAATTGTTCCCTCAATGGATGCTTTGCTAGGAATCGGTCATGCGGCGGATCCGATGAAAGCCTACCTGGATGAGTTACATATTTATCGCCCACCTGGACATCGACGTTTTATCGACGATCTACGCCAGCAGAGTGATTTGAGGGCCTTCGTCATTGGGGCTGAGGATACGGAACTGTCGCGGGCGTATAATTCTAACGTTCAGGCCGTTGCTGATTTTCGGAGTCGTCATCTCGAATATGCCGCGAGTTACATAAATAAGCAGAACCGAAATTCCACAGGAAACGACACGGATGTGGGGACGGGAGGAACGCCCTTTATGAAGTATCTCAAGAAGCATCGCGATGAAACAAGCGCCAACCTTATCTCTGTCGGGTGAGAACAGTTGAAAGAATGTGGTAGAAAGCGCTTCACAGACCGTCTTTTTTTTGATTAGGTGAAAACTTGATTTGTGCAAAAAGAGGCGTCCTGTCTTGATCGGACTTGTGATTGTTACACACGGCCAATTGGCCGTCGAGCTACGGCGTGCAACCGAACACGTTGTCGGCCCGCAGGATGCGATGGAAACCATCTGCATCGGGCCCGATGACGATATGGAACTGCGTCGATCTGATATCCGTGAAGCGGTAGATCGTGTCGACCAGCGCGCAGGTGTCATTCTCTTGACGGATATGTTCGGTGGAACACCGTCTAATCTTGCGATTTCCATGTTGCGCGACGGGAAAGTTGAAGTTCTAGCGGGCGTAAATCTTCCGATGCTGATTAAGCTTGCGGAAGCGCGTGAGACCTCAACTTTGGCAGAGGCAAGTGTCAAAGCTAAAGATGCCGGACAGCGATATATCGCGATTGCGTCTAAAATTCTCGCTGGCGAGAGCTAGTCGAGATTATGGCGTCCGCATCCGCATCCGCCAGACTAACACTCGTCAATAAACGCGGCTTGCATGCACGTGCCTCCGCCAAATTGGTTAAAATGGGCGATCGTTTTGAAGCGGATATTGAGGTGACCTCGCATAATTATGTTGGGGCAGAAACTGTGGTCGCCGATAGCATTATGGAGCTTTTAATGCTGGGGTCTGCATGCGGTGAAGATATTACAATCGCGGCTCATGGTACTGATGCGGCTGCTGCTGTGGATTCTTTGTCAAAATTGGTCGAAGATCACTTCGGAGAAGGCGAATAATGCGCACATGTATATGTATTACAACGCTCGCTCTGATTGGCCTCATGGGCTGTAAAACTTCCGATACTTTCAACCCGAAAAGCCAATACCCCCCAGATCCATGGGTGAAGGGGTACTCCAACCCAAATGATTGTTTGGGGGGTGAAAAACTCGCCGCAGTTGAATTTGAGTTGCCGGATTACCCTCGGCGTGCATTTAACAGTGGCCGCCAAGGG
>CALHXF010000090.1 GCA_938040095.1 uncultured Caulobacterales bacterium | reverse complement strand
GGTGGCGTAAAACGGCGTCGTAAAGAGATAACGTTTGCCCGCATCAGAGAGCGCCTCCCATTCTGGTCCTGCGCTGGCGCGTAAAACAACATGATTAGAGAGCGTCGGAATATGTCCAACGGGCAGTGTATTGGGTGCGCCTTGTGGCTCACCAAGGGGCAGAATATCCCCTGTTTTGAGAGGGCCTCCGTCCAGCCCACCAAGCGCGGCAGGCATATATGTCGAGACCGAATCCATAAAGGCTGGCACGTCAATTCCTCCCGCAATCGCGAGGTACGCGCGACAGCCCGCCCGCGTGAAACTCATTGTCAGGATATCACCTGCTTCAACGGGTACGGCTTTGTTTAGCGGTAAATTCATACCCTGATTTTGCGACCACATTTGTGCGCCAGAAACCGCGATCACGGCGTCGCGTTCGAATCGCACATGAAGGCCACCTAAGGCACATTCTAATGCAGGCGTGTCCCAGCGGTTCCCGACCAAATGATTGGCGATCGCAAAGGATAACCTATCTGCCGCTCCGCCCCCTGGAATGCCTTGATGACGATGACCAGGTCGCCCCGCATCCATGATCATAGTTTGCGTGCCAGGTTGTATAATTTTCAGGCTCATTGCGGTACAAACCTTACGCGGTCACCCGCTGTCAAAAGAAAGTGAGGGTCGCGGTTAGCTTCAAAAATCGACAAGGGTGTTCGCCCGATGATTTGCCAGCCTCCGGGTGACTCCAATCCATAAATTCCCGTCTGCCAATTCGCAATACCGATACTGCCGGCAGGGACTTTGGCGCGCGGGGTTGCAAGGCGAGAGTGATGAAGTTGTGTTGGCGCTGGCGATAAAAACGTAAAGCCAGGAATGAAGCCCATCATGCAAACGCGATATTCGGACTGGCTATGCAACGCGATGACTTCATCGACGGAGAGTCTCGCAGAGGCACAAATCGTGTCCATGTCTGGCCCAAAGATTCCGCCATAATGAACAGGAATATCAACAACTTTCCCAACTTGTGCACGTTGTGAAGTCTGTTGCGATAGAACGTCTTCAACATGGCGTTGGGTATCACCCATTGAACGGTGTCCTAGATCGAAAACGCAGACGAGGGAGTCATATCCTGGCACCACTTCGATGTAGTACCCGCTTTCGCGTAAGTCTGTTGCGAGCGCGTGAATAGTATCATTTACGCTTTCAGAAAATCCGTCCACTTTCCATTCAATGAGGAGCGCATGATCGCCGTAAGGTTTGATGGTTGGAGACGTCATTATGCGAACGCCTTTATCGTTAAGCCTGCCGCTTCAATGGCGGCCCGCGCTTGTCGAGCGGTTTCAACGGCGCCCGCACTGTCACCATGCACGCAGAGTGAGCCGGTGCGGAGGGTCAGAGTGTTGCCAGACTGCGTTTGCACTTCACCTGTTGTTGCGAGTGATCGGGCTTGGGCCAAACGCTCCTCTTGATTTTTGATGACGGCTCCGTCGATCTTGCGCGATAATAAGTGCCCGTCATCCGTATAGCGTCGATCAATAAATCCTTCAGCCACAAAGCGCAGGCCATGTTGTTGCGCTGCGCGTCCCATTTCCGAATTTGGCCCCCCCAAAAACATCAAACCCATATCTAAGTCTGCGATCACAGCTGAGATGAGGTCGGCCTTTCGCGCGTCAAAAACGGAGTCATTATAAAGCGCGCCATGCGGTTTGACATAGGCCAACGTTGCGCCTTCTTCATTACAGATACTGGCGAGGTCCAGGATCTGGGACCGGAGCGTCTCTTTCAGGGTCGCGGCCTTAATGTCTTGACCCAAAATCAAGGAGGTTCGGCCGAAATTTGCGCGATCAGGATAGGCAGGATGCGCGCCAATCGTAACACCTGCGGCTTTTGCATTGCGCACGGTACGCCGCATAGAGGCCGCGTCGCCCGCGTGACCACCGCAGGCGATATTTGCGCTTGATATGGCAGAGACAATTGCGGCCTCAGAGGCTTCCCATGCGGGTGTGTCGGCTTCGCCAATGTCGGCATTTAGGTCTATGGTCTTCATTCGTCCTACCTATCGGTTTTAAGACGCTGTATGAACCCCGAAATGCTCTCTGACCCGATATTCATTGTGACCGCAATATTTGCCGTTTTAATTACGGGTATTTCAAAGGGCGGCTTTGGCGGTTTGGGGCTTTTTGCCGTTCCTATTTTGTCGCTCTCCATATCTCCCGTACAAGCCGCGGGCATTCTTTTACCAATTTTAATTGTCATGGATTGGGTGAGTGTCTGGGCCTATCGTAAACATTGGGATAAACGTCTGCTATACCTCATGTTGCCCGGCGCCATTGTCGGGATCGCGATAGGCGGACTGCTAGCCGATCACGTAAGCGAAGGCTTTGTTCGACTTTGCGTTGGGCTCATCGCCGTCATTTTTCCTATTTATGCTGTATTGGGCGCAAGTTTGAGAACAGGGGCAGATTGGTTGAAAGGCAACCGACCGATGGCATGGCTGTCTGGCTCCGTTGCTGGGTTCACAAGCTTTGTCGCGCATGCGGGCGGACCACCTTTTCAAGCTTACGCTTTACCGCAAGGTTTAGACAAACGGATATTCGCGGGGACATCCGTCATGTTTTTCTTTGTCGTGAATGCGGTGAAGCTCGTTCCCTACGCATTGTTAGGGCAGTTTGATCGCACAAATCTGATAATCTCGGCAGCCCTCATCCCGTTGGCGCCTATTGGCGTGTTACTCGGGGTTTGGCTGCTTAAACGTATTGATCAGGTCGTGTTTTACAAAGTCATGTATGCTTTGATTTTTGTGACAGGGGTTAAGCTACTCTGGGACGTGCTTGTTTAAATCACGATTATAGGGCTTGCCCACAGGCGATACCGCTCGCCCAGGCCCATTGAAAATTATGTCCGCCCAAATGGCCTGTCACATCGACAACTTCGCCGATGAAATAAAGGCCAAGTACTTTGCGAGATTCTAACGTTTTTGAGGAGAGCTCATCTGTATCGACTCCGCCGCGGGTAACTTCTGCTTTGCGATAGCCTTCCGTGCCGGCGGGTCGAATGTGCCATGCACTAACCTGTAGGGCGAGGTTTATAAGCTCGCGGTCGGGCATATCGGCCAAGCGGGTAAAGCCGAAATTCAATGCCAAATGAGAGGCGAGACGAGCGGGTAAATATTGCGTGAGCCATTTTTCAGGGGAGAGCTTCGGCGTATCTGCTTTGGCTCTGCGGAGGTCGGCTAAAGCGTCGCGGCCCGGTGCCATATTCACCGTAATTGCTTCGCCTGCATTCCAATAAGAACTGATTTGTAAAATAGCGGGACCAGAGAGGCCGCGATGCGTGAACAGCAAGGCTTCGTCGAAACTGGCCCGTTCATTTGTGATAATCGTATCGACACTGACCCCAGAGAGCGCCGCGATGGGTGTTTTCATTTGATCGGTAAAGGTCAACGGCACGAGGGCTGGTTCTGTTTTAATGAGGTTAAGTCCAAATTGTTCTGCCAATTTGTACCCGAAACCTGTTGCGCCCATCTTCGGAATGGAGGGTCCACCGCACGCCACAACAACAGCCGAAGCCGCAAGCGTCTGTGTCGGCGTTGTCACGACAAATCCATCGCCTAATTTTTCGACGCCTAGAACCTCTGTACCTAACCGTAATTCATTTCCAGCATTGGTGCATTCGGCCAACAACATGTCGATGATTTCCTGAGAGCGACCATCACAGAACAATTGGCCCTTTGTTTTCTCATGCCACTTAATTCCGTATTTTTCGACGAGATCAAGGAAGTCATATTGGGTATAACGTTTCAGCGCAGACTTGGCGAAATGCGGGTTTTCCGAAATGAAGTTATCAGGCGTGCAATGGAGATTGGTAAAGTTGCAGCGTCCGCCACCACTAATGCGGATTTTCTCGCCAGCTCGATCTGCATGGTCGATAATTATGACAGACTTACCACGACGCCCTGCTGCGGCACCGCACATCATACCCGCTGCGCCGGCTCCGATAATGATGACATCTGCGTCCATTAGGTGAGGTTACCCTCTGCCCGCATCCGTGCCAATTTAAGGATTGCGGCAACACTCAAGGATTGACGAATTTCACCTGCATCTACGGCCGCAATTGCGTCATCTAAACTGATCTTCAGGAGAGAGATGTCTTCGCTGCTTTCTGTCGCACTTTCCCCTGCCATCAGGTCAGTTGCGAGGAAGACGACGCAGCGTTCATTCGTAATGGAATTCGAAAGCTCCATTGTGAGAATTTTCTCGAGCGTGCCTGCTGTGTATCCCGTTTCTTCTTTTAACTCTCGCAATGCCGCATGGCGCGGGTCTTCATCCAATGCGCCGCCGCCAGCTGGAATTTCCCAACTATAGGCTTCAAATGTGACGCGGCTTTGTCCGACTAACCAGATATGTCCATCAGCATAGGGGACGACACCCACGGCTAAGTTCTTGAACCGCACAACACCATATTTTGTATCTTGTCCGCTGGGGTCTACAGCGGGGATCGACTCGACTCGCATCCAAGAGTTTTCGAATTTTGTCTCGGGCGCACCAAGTTTCCAACGAAAATCAGGGCGAGGGAGAAGGGAAGGGTTCGTCATGCCGCAGCCGTTAGCAGGCCCGCGTTGGAGATAAAACTAAAATGCCCAGATGATCAGCGTTTTACCTGATCTTTCCAATCAGTTTGATTTAGTAAGAGGCATCTGCCGTTTCTCGCGGCACCAGATCAAAATGAACACCACCATTCTGCATGAAAGATTGATCATTCATCGGGCTGGAAATCACCGGGCCGTTATGTGTGTTTGAGAGCAGAAACAGAGCCGTTTTTGGGATTTCTGACCCATAACGACCGATCAGCTTATAGGTGACGAGAATGTTTTTCACTTCGTTGCACCGCAAATCGGAACACAGGGTTTCGCTTATATGCAAGAATTGACCGTCAAGAGATATGCCATCTGTCTCACCCGTTGCGACGCGTAATTCACCGATGGAGTAAATTGAACTGCAAGCAGCCTGAGAATGTATAGACATTGCGCCCCCGCAAATAAGTACACTTGCGCCCCGCAAGTGTTAAAGATTTATTTACGCTAAATAGCAGGAAACGCAAGAGACACTTAGGGCGGTAAATTTAATCTCGGACCCATGTGTTCATTGTTGGAAATTCATCGGTCATGCCCACCCATTCCAACATGGGGACGCCAATAGTCCCGCCTGTCTGATAGGCGTCAGCAATCCAACTGCCGCCGCCTTTATATCCCTCATCATGAAACACGATTTTTGGATCAAAATTGAGATGTAGAGCTGCCGCGTAAGACCAAGCTATAGCCATCATTTCCTCCGCCGCCGCGTCCTTCCGAGCACCTATCGAGAGATTGTTTAAGTGCTGTCTCTCTGCAGAAGGGACAACCGCGATATGTCCCGCCTCATGTAGAATATCACCTGGATAAAGTAAGTCCGACGCCGAGATGTGTAGGATGCCAGCGTGGATCGAAACCCCTGGCACAACGCCGTCTCTTACTTCATTCACAGATTTCGTTTGAATGCCAATCTTGTCGAAAAACACTGAACACGTTTCCAGAAAATCATTTGAAGCCATCGGTACGCTGCCTATATTTAGACGAGACTGTGAGACATTTTTTATCTGAGAGCGAGAGTAAAACGCTCTGGAGGTGGGGATGTCTGTATAAGGCTTGTTCTCGGGGTGGTATTCAGTCGTTTAAGCTTTCTTTATATAGAGTGCAGTTTACGCTCTTATTCCTGACAGTTCGTTGCCAGCCCTCTGAAACCGCGCAATGTTTGGGTCATCTTTTGGACGCAGGCGGTTATGTCACAATCAGTTAATAACCCCATGCAAAAGGCTCAGAGAGCTATCTGCGACGTTAAAACAAGACGTTGAACGCCATGCGCTACATCGCCAATGAAGAACGGACGCTGTAGGATGCACGGCGGTACAAGCCCTGTAGCGCCAGAGGGAAATCAGAACGCTTTTAAGCATGGTCGATATTCTGCAGAAGCCAAACGCGCGGCTGCTCACACGTCAATGTTGATGAGAGCTTTCAAAGATATGCAGGTCAGTTTGTGAAATTACATGAAACGCGCCGTCAAAAAAATACATTAGAACTATCTGAGAGATTTCTCTCATGGGATGCTTTTGCAGATTTTATTATTTCTGTATTTTTTCACGAATATGAGATCTGTGCAGTTCTGCATTCTCAATCATTTGATCATGTAGGGCGGTATACCCTTCCACTTTTTCAAACTCTAAAAAAATAGGTTCTGATGTTAAGTTCGTAAATGCGTGCCCTCTTTGAACGAGATAATCCAACCATAGGCGGGCATTTTCAGTATTGCCCTCAATAAGGTGAAACGCAGCCCCGCCTAGGACGTCTTCATATAGTAAAAAGTCATCTGGCGTTTTGGCCGTATAATATTTTTCAAGATTGTTACAAATACGCGGCTGCATTGGTGAGCGCGCTCGTTTAAACACAAAACACATCCTTGCGTAATGCAAACCCTGGCGAGGTTGAATGTCTAATTCGCTTCGACCGGAGAGGTAGATGTTAAACCGTTTCGTGGCGCTTTCATAATCCCGCAATAAATAGTGAGTATTTATATGCGCATCATCTAACTCCAAGCCACTCAATAAAACCCCGGCTTCATCTCTTTTCCCGACCATAGAGGCGATCAAGGCTCGCTGAACCTTGCTCAGGGCAACCTTGGTTTTCTCTTCAGGCATATCGAGATTATTGAAGAGGTCGATCAAATCATAGGCCACGGCACTTTCAACAGGATTGAGTGTCCTTGCGCGTTCAAGATAATCAAACGCTCTTTCATATTGCGCATTATTGTTTTCAATACTGGCCATTGAGAGAAGCGATGTTGTGCTTTCAGGGTTCCACCAAATATTTGCACTCGCGGCCTCCAAACTGCCTTGGTAATCCCCATTGGCAAGTTTCACCTCTGTCATGGCCTTTAAAATTTTAGGGGACAAAGGGTCCATTGATAAAGCGAGGCTTAGGGTTTCAGCCGCCTCTTGCGTTTGGCCCAATTTTTGAAGTGCAGCACTTCTCAATAAATAAGCTGGGAGGTAATATTTGTGATCCTCAAGGATTGCATCGGAGAGCATCATAGCTTGACGATAATCGTTACGGAGGGCCGCAATTTCACCTTCGCCCAAAAGCACTTCTTTGCTTTTTGGAGAGAGGGCCTTGGCCTGCGCTAGGGATTGATCAATTCTGTCTCTGAGCAATATGTTCGCAGACGGATCGTTCTCATATATGCTTGCATTTACAGAGGCCAGAGCCGCATAGGCAGCTGCAAATTCTGGGTCTTTGTCAATAGCGATCTGGAACTGATCGGCGGCAAGGCTAAGGGCTAGACTATTGCTTTTGTCGCGCAGTTTTGCGCCGCGCATGTAGGCGTCTCTGGCCTCATAACTTTCTGTCGGATAATTTTGTTCCCAGGGGATATACGTATTTGTATTAATGAGATTAATGTCTGGGAGCAAACGCACGCTCAAGGCAAACAAAGCGGCACCGATGGCTATGCCTGATAATAACGGCAGAATAGCTTTTTGCTTTTTCGGATTTTGTAACGGTCGGGCCCGAACGACTGAAGGTGTTTCCGATAGAACGACAGGCGGCAATTTTAGCGCGGATGTTCCGTCGATAACCGTGCCCGCAAAGCGCAGGCCCTGATTGTGAATTGTCTTTATGAGGCGCTGCTCTCGGCCACTATCGTCAAGCGCGCTGCGCAGTGTGCTGATACGTGAATTGACCGCCGCATCAGAGATAATGCGCCCGCCCCAAACGGTCTCGATGATTTCATCTTTGGTGATAACGCGGTCTGAGTTGGAAACAAGCAGAAGCAAGAGGTCAAAGACTTGTTTCTCTACATTTTGAGCCAAACCATCTTTACGTAATTCGTAAGCGGCAACGTCCAGCTCAAAGTTTTCAAACGCGTAAATCATGAGTTCCCAGTATTCGCATCAATTCGGAAAAAAGCGCGCTTAAACCTAAATCCTTAAAACTAGAGGATATTTCTAGCTCGAATAAAGATTTCTAAAGCTGCTCTGAAGCTAAAGTGCAAGCTCTAAATGTCTGAAACCCCCTAGATTTAGAGACATCGGGGCCACCCCTGAAACCGCAGATTATTCCAAATTATCTGCGGTTTCAGGGTCTTAATCCAAGGGCATATTCAAAAAACATTAGGGGGAACTAATGCTGATAGAGACCACAGAGCAGATAATGAATCTGATCCAAAGGCCCGCGCGGCCGCAGAATATTGTGGCTCTGGCGCAACCCCCTTGTTGGTGCGGCCACACATAAATTCATCCCCCCTGATCCGCGTTCCCTGATCCGAGCTCAAGGACGCGGATCAAATTCATATCATTTCTAATAATCCAAAATTGAAATATCCAAAGAGAGACTCCCATGTCACACACCACACTCAAAACATCACTCATCTCATCAACGGCCACGAGCCTGCTCATCGCGATGGGGATGTCCTTGCCGCTCACAATGGTATCCTCCAGTACCGCCCTTGCAGCGGAATGCGAGAATTCTGGGGCAGGTTTGACCGACGCAAATGACAACTCCACAGCTACAGCTCTTGCCTGTGGTGAGGCGGCTACCGCAGGCGGATTATTTTCGAGCGCGATCGGAACAAATTCAACCGCGAACGGAATAGGGGCTACGGCCGTCGGAGCTGATACAGACGCAATCGGAACGAGCGCTAGTGCATTTGGTAGGGCTGCAGTTGCAAACGCTGTAAATGCGAGCGCAATCGGCGCATATTCGAACGCAGCGGCCGTTCAATCCACCGCGGTCGGCGTCTATTCACAAGCGACGGCTCAGGATTCAACCGCAATTGGCGCCGGTACAGACGCTACGAATGGGGCCATCGCTTCTGGCACCCAATCCATCGCGATTGGCGGCGGCAGTGGAATGACGGGTGAAGTCGGGGCGCGCGCCAGCGGAAATGACTCTATTGCGATTGGCAATGATTCAGAATCTCCAGCCACGTCCTCAATCGCCTTTGGCTCTGGCGCTGAAGTTGCCGGCGTTAATTCAACGTATGCCATAGCCATTGGGTCATTGGCACAAGCGGAAGGCGCATCCGCCCTCGCCCTTGGCCGTCAGGCCAATGCGGGGCAGGCCGATGCGATTGCAATCGGCAGAGCCGCGACAACTGCGCAAACCCACGATATCGTCATTGGCGCGGGGGCCGTCTCTGCGAATACTGACGCAAACGGCTCATCCGTGGTCATTGGCGGCGACGGTAATGATGCGGATGCGCTCGGCGCGCAAGCGGGTGATTTTGCGGTCGCCATTGGCGGTGATGCTGTGGCCAGCGGCGCTCGGAGCACGGCTGTTGGCGCGGACAGTCAAGCTCTAGAGTTAGGGGCGAGTGCCTTTGGTATCTCCTCTAGAGCGACAGGGGTCGTTTCTAGTGCTTTTGGTGATAGTGCCATTGCTTCAGGAAGCGGTTCTAGTGCTTTTGGTGGAAACACGAATGCAACAGGGGTCGCGTCGAGTGCCTTTGGTCGCTACGCTGGCGCCGCAGGAGACTATTCAAGCGCGTTAGGGTATGTCTCTGTAGCCTCGGCCGCTCACGCCACCGCAGTCGGAGCTAATGCGCAAGCCACTGCCCGAGAGTCAACCGCAATTGGCGCTGGCACAAGCGCTACGAATGCGGCCATCGCCTCTGGCGACCAATCCATCGCGATTGGCGGGGGCAGTGGATCGACAGGCGAAGTCGGGGCCCGGGCGAGCGGGAATGATGCCGTCGCGATCGGCAACGCTACTGTGTCAAGTGGTACTGCATCATTCGCCCTTGGGAGTGGGTCCACCGCGACAGCAATCTACGCCACCGCGATTGGTTTCGGCGCGAATGCTGGGCAGGCCGATGCGATTGCAATTGGCAGGGCCGCGACAACTGCGCAGACCAATGACATCGTCATTGGCGCGGGTGCCGTTTCTACGAATACGAACGCAGGGCTCTCTTCTGTTGTGATCGGCGGGGATAGTGCTGGTGGCGACGCGCTTGGGGCACAAGCAGGGACTCAATCCGTCGCGATTGGTGGCGACGCGGTTGCTGGGAATGGTGCAGTCGCAATTGGTGACCAAGCAAATTCATCGGGTCTGGGTTCGACGGCTGTAGGGGTGATTTCTGTTGCATCAGGGGAAGATTCTAGTGCTTTTGGCGTCTTCTCCGTTGCCTCGGAGATAAATTCCAGTGCCGTCGGCGCTTATGCGCAAGCCACGGGTCTAAGCGCGACGGCGGTTGGCGCAGGCGACTCAGCCACGAGTTCAGCGCGGGCCTCTGGTTCACGCTCCATTGCTTTGGGTGGCGGGAATGAGATCGTTGCGGGAGCCCTCGCCAGCGGTGTTGATTCCCTTGCGATTGGGGCTGAGGCGCAAGCCGCGCAACTCAATGCCATCGCGATTGG
>CALHXF010000089.1 GCA_938040095.1 uncultured Caulobacterales bacterium | reverse complement strand
GAGGCCCATTTTCCTATATTTGGGGCGACAGGTAGAACAAAGGCCGTGAAAATGAGTAGAGCATTATTGGCAACATTAGGGGTCAGCATAACGTTGATGGCCTGCGCGCCGACCACTGACACTGTCATGGCGGATGATATTATATCACCTATCAACATGTCCAACATGTCCGAAACCGTCAAAATTTTAGCCTCGGATGAATTTGAAGGCAGAGCGCCTGGAACTGCGGGGGAAACGAAAACCGTTGCGTATTTGATCAACCGTTTCGAAAATTTGGGCTTAGAACCTGGTGGGCGTAACGGAAGTTGGACGGATACGGTCACGCTTAATCGTTCACTGGTAACCGACATCCGAACCTTAGATGTCACACAGGGCGACACGACCCTGAACATCGAACAGGGAAAAGATATTGAGATCAGTTCCGCCAATCCGCGCAATGTCATCTCCGTCAAAGATGCGCCTATTGTTTTCGTAGGCTTCGGGGCCAGTGCACCCGAGCGGGATTGGGATGATTTCGGTGATATTGACCTGAAAGGGAAAGTTGCGCTGTTCCTCGTCAATGATCCCGATTTTGGCGTAGAAGAAGACCATCCTGTCAACGACGTCTTCGGGGGTCGCCGCATGACATATTATGGTCGTTGGATGTATAAATATGAAGAAGCTGCCCGACGCGGGGCTGTGGCTGCGCTGGTTATCCATGAACCCAAGGCAGCTGGATATGGCTGGAATGTTGCCTCATCCTCACCGGGTGAGAACTACGCCGTCGCCGCAACGGGTCCCGCCAAATCAGGTCTCGATCTCCAAGGCTGGCTACATCAGGACATGGCGAAACAATGGGTCGCGCAGGCTGGTCATGATTTGGACGAATTGCGAACAATGGCGCGCGACAGAGATTTCACGGCCTTCACGCTCGAGGATCTACGTTTTAACGCGGACCTCAGCCTTTCTGTTGAAACTGTAGAAAGCCAGAATGTCTTAGCTAAAATCACGGGGACAGAACGCCCTGACGAAACAATCATGCTGTCTGGGCATTGGGATGCTTACGGTATGGGTGAGCCCGATGCACAGGGTCGCACGGTTATGCCCGGCGCAAATGATGACGCCTTAGGTTTGGCAGGTATCATGGAAATCGCGCGAAATTTGAAAGCAGGACCGCCCCTAGAACGCTCCGTTATTTTTGCAGCGTGGACAGCTGAGGAGAGTGGCTTGCTAGGGTCTGAGGCTTACGCACAAAATCCAATCTATCCGCTTGAGACTACAGTCGCGAATTTGACATTGGATATTTTGCAAACGGCAGGTCCTGCACATGACGTGATCCAAGTGGGCGAAGGTCAAAGCGAACTAGAAGAGATGATGGCCGCGACCGCCGCTACGCAAGGTCGTGTTGTGTCACCAGAAGGCTTACCCGAAAATGGATTATTCTTCCGTGCCGATCACTTCTCAATGGCGCGGCGCGGCGTACCTGTTCTGTTGATTATGGGCATTGCTGGTGGATCAGATTTGAAAGACGGCGGCCGTGATGCAGGTGATGCGTGGGTGAAAGGTTATATCGATAACCGCTACCACAACCAAAATGATGCGTGGGATGCTGATTGGGATTTGCGCGGCGCGGCGCAAGACGTTGAACTATTCTTGGATATGACACGAGAACTTGGAAACTCTGAGACATGGCCAGCGTTGAAGTCGACGTCAGAATTTGTCGGATTGCGTGAGGCTAGCTCTGAGGTTCGGAAATAGTTACCTCAAGTAAATCCAGCGACAGCTTCATTCGCCGTAATCACGGTTTCCAACAAGGCAGCTTTGGTGCGGATCAGCGACGCATCAATGCTGTTCACGCGGGTTTGAACTTGTAGCACATCTAGTAACGAGCTTTCACCAAGGTCGAATTGAATCGATTCTAGGCGGAGGGCTTCATTGGCAGCCTCAGAGGACGCTTCAAGGTTTACTAAGGTGCGCTTCAGTGTTTCTGCACGGTCATAGGCATCTGTAATTTCTGCCATCGCCCGTCGTAAGCGTTGTTCATAAGAAAGCAGCGAAATATCGAGGTTGGCTTTTGCTGAGTCTATCCCCGCTTCAATCGCGCCGCCATCAAAGAGGACCTGCGATAATCCCGCACCTAAACGTGCGATGTAATCCCCCGGATCAAACAGGTCTTTGAAGGCCGAACCCGATGAGAGGCTGCCAGATAGATCAAGGCTTGGCCATTTTGCAAGTTTCGCGCCTTGGAGGGACGCGACGCGACCTGCCAATTGTGCACGTGCTGCAATAATATCAGGGCGACGTTCGAGAAGGGTTGCGGGGAGATCACGCGCGGGAAGCGCGCGAGGCGTATTTAATTCTGTCGCAAGTGCGAGGTCTTCAACCGGGTAATCGCCCAATAATATACTCAACGCGCGACGTGCAGCACGGGCCGATTGCAAGGTGCTTTCATAACTGGCTAGGGCGCTTTGGTAATTGGCTTCTGCAAAGGAAAAATCACCTTTGGCGGTATCACCCAAGCGGTAACGGGCTTCTGAAATACGACGGCTCTCGGTGAGGAACTCGAGGTTTGTTTTGGCGAGACCAACTTGAAGTGAGGCTTCTACGGCGCGAATATAGGCGCGACCTGTCGCAGCGAGAACCGCCTGTTTCGTATCGGCAGATAGGGCCTCTTGAACGCGCAGGTTCGCGCGCGAGCTGTCAATGATTGTCCGTGTTTGCCCGAAAACATCTGGGTCCCATCGACCTGATACGTTGAGGCCATAGCTGTCGAAGGGGTTTTCAATATCCGAAAACAATGCTCCGCCAGACATCGAAGCGCTCGCATCGAACCGTGGTTTCAACCGCGCTGCGGCCCGACGCAATTCAGCCTCTGCGCCGATGACGCGGGTTTGCGCCGTTTTGACGTCAAAGTTCTGCGCCGCCGCAACATCTAAATACCCCGACAAAATTGGATCGTCATAGAGACTCGCCCATCCGCGTGTCCCAGCGGTGTCTGATGGCAAATCCAATAACCAAGCGGAAGGCACATCTGCGCCTGTTGCGGGCAGAGTGGTTTGTGGCGGTGAGAGGCTTGCACAAGCCGAGAGCGCTCCAACAGCAACGGAAACGAGAACAAACCGTGAGAGTTTCATGGTGATCCTATTCATCACATTTCTATTCATGTCGGAGCGCCTCAATGGGGTTAAGGCTCGCCGCGCGTCGGGCAGGTAAGAACCCAAAGACAACACCGATGATCCATGCAGAACCGAAGGAAACAAAGGCGACATAGGGGCTGAAGAAAGGTTCAATTTTGATCGCTTTCATCGCCAATGTTGACGCAAAATACCCTATCGCAATTCCTATAAACCCAGACAAAATACAAAGCAGCAAAGCTTCGGTCAGAAACTGGATCATGATGTTGGATTTCTTCGCGCCTAATGCCATGCGCAATCCGATCTCGCGTGTGCGTTCTGTCACAGAGACCAGCATAATATTCATCACACCGACGCCACCGACGAGGAGGGAGATTGATCCCATCGCGGCCAATAGAAAACTCAGGGATTTCGTCGTTGAAGCCGCTTGTTCTTGCCAGCCGCGAGAGGAGAAAATACGGTAATCTGGTGGGGCTCCAACCTTTAAATCACGTGAGCGTCGCAGGAGAATATCTATCTCTTTTTCGATGCTATCAAGGTTCTGTCCTAACCCACCTACGACTCGAATGTTGCTCACGTGGTTTTGTATAAACCGATTACCGCCGATCACGCGCTCTCGTGCGACAGTAATCGGCGCCCAGACAAATAGATCATCATTACCAAAGGAAATATTGCTTTCGGCCTTCGTGACGACGCCTTTGATCGTAAAGGTGACATTGTTTACCTTGATGATTTGTCCCAATGGATTTTGGCCATCAAATAGGCGTTGCTGGATACCTTCACTGACGACCACAACGGGGCGGCGGGTTTCTACATCTGCGTAGCTGATGTTTTCACCTAACTTAACTTCGTTGCCGCTCGCTTTTAATTGGTCGGGGTCAACGCCCAAGAAGTTCCCCGTTAAATCGCTAAGGTCCGTCGCGATGGTGTAGCTTCGGCCCGTTAATGTACCTGTCGCAGCATAGACGCCATTGATGGCGCGCATCTCGATGATGTCGCTTTCAGTGAAGGGCATAGTCGGACGGGTTTGGGACGACCGCCCTCTGTTTCGATCAGGCCAAACCTGCATCGTTCTCGTACTGATGGAGTTTAAGCTTTCTTCGATCTGTCTTTTCGCGACTTCACCGAGCGACATCATCGCATAAACGGAGGCGACGCCAATTATGATTCCAAGCGATGTTAGAATAGACCGCAACGGTCTTTCAATCAGCGAACTGGCCGCGAGACCTAATGTGGAGAGGACGTTCATGCGGCGACACCCTCATTGCGTTTGTTCGATATGATGCGGCCATCTTTGAATTCGATGACGCGTTGCGCATAGGCCGCGACTTCGTGCTCATGGGTGATGACAATAATTGTGATGCCTTTGGCGTTTAAATCTTGCATCAACGCCATGATGTCTGTGGAGGTTTTACTATCCAGCGCACCTGTCGGTTCGTCCGCGAGTAGAACTTTTGGACTCCCTGCGAGGGCACGTGCAATCGCGACACGTTGTTGTTGACCGCCAGATAACTCTGTTGGGCGATGGCCTGCGCGGTCTGCCAAACCGACAAGGGCTAGTGCGTTTGCCGCTTGTTGCGCCGCATCTTTGACTTTGGGCTTTCGATATTGAAGCGGCAAGGCGACATTTTTCAAGGCGGATTTTTTCGGCAAGAGTTGGAATTGCTGGAAGATAAATCCGATGGTCGTGTTGCGGAAGGCGGCTAGGGCTTTGCTTTTCATTGCGCCGATGTCTTCGCCGTTGATTGTGACATGTCCCGTTGTTGGTTGGTCGAGCGCGCCCAGCATATTCATCAGCGTAGATTTTCCTGATCCTGAGGAGCCGATGATAGCAACGAACTCACCTTTCATGATGTCCAGATTAACGCCGTCCAATGCCCGCACCTCGGACTGACCCATTTTATATATCTTGGTCAGGTCTCGGCATGAAATGAGAGTTGTTTCTGAGGAAGCCTCGCTCATGGATTTAACCTCTCCGTCCGCCAGGAGGTCCTCTGCGTTTCCCGCTGCTACCGCTGCCGATGGATGTGATGACTTGGTCGTCTTCAGAAAGGCCTGAGATGACTTCGACAAATGAGCCGTCGGATAGGCCCAAGCCAACGTCGACTTGGCGCATTTTTTCGCCATCTTTAATCCAAATTTGTGCGTCACGGGTCTGTGCACCCGCTTGGAGGATGCGGCGGTAGTCTTGGTATTCCGTGGAGCTGAGGTCTTTCTTGATGATGTCGTCAAAGGTCTCGCGCAGCTGTTTCATACGCGCCACCTTGCGCCAAGTTTGTGTCGGGTCATTGATCTGTTCCCGCAATGCAACCGTGTCGTCCGCCATCGTATTCAAGATGTCATCGATGCGTGAGGTTGATAAACCCAGAAGGACCAGCTGCTCGCGTGTCTTTGGGTCGACATCCCCATTTGCTTCTTCGGTGGTTTCGGTTTTCCATTTTTTGATTTGGTCTGGCGTTGGACGGAACCTTTCGGCTGTGGCGGGAATACGAAGAATATCCGATTTCGAATTCGTTGTAATTTGCAAATTTGTCGTCATGCCTGGCATCAAGACATTGTCTGTATTACTCGCGGCGACAACGGCTGTGTAAGTCACGATGTTGCTTTGAGTTTTCGACTTCAGGCGAAGTTGTTCAATCTCGCCACGGAAGACGCGTCCTGGATAAGCGTCAACGCTAAAGCTAACGGGGTCACCCGCATCTAGGCCCGAAACATCGCTTTCGACAATTGCCGCATCAATTTTGATCTTTGATAGATCGCCTGCAATTTTGAAGAGTTCGGGGGCGGAGAATGACGCCGCCACAGTTTGCCCAGGATCGACAAGGCGTTCAATCACCACGCCGTCAATGGGGGCGATAATAACCGTTCGTGACAAGTTCACCTTCGCTGACCGCAAATCGGCTTGGGTTTGTTTTAGGCTTGATTGTGCGCCCGCCAAACGCGCTTTCGCCAATTCTATATCGGCGTCAGCCAATCGCATGGCGCGCTCTGTTTCTTCGAGTTGAGCTTTGGAAATCGCGCTTTCAGCGAAGAGCTGCTCGCGACGTTCCAAGGACCGTTTTGCCTGTGCGGCGTTGACTTCGGCTCGTTTAAGGGACGCCATGTTGATATTAATATCAGATCGTCGGTTCTCAACTTGGGCTTCAACTTGAGCGACTCTGTTTTCTAGGTTTTCTGGATCAATGATCGCAAGCACATCGCCAGTCTTTACGATTGAGTTGAAATCAACATCCACGCTGAGAAGTTTCCCTGATACTTCCGACCCAACTTTAACTGTGATGTCGGGACGTACATTTCCCGTGGAATTAATAATTTTTGCGATTTCACCACGGCTGACGGTGCCGCTTTGCAGGCTCGGAGCTTGTGACGCTTCTACGCCTTTAGAGGCCGACTCACCTTTGGAATCGTCTGCACTGCCGCACGCGCTCAGGATGAAACCCGTGCTCATAATGAGCAGGAGAGCCGAGGTTTGTTTTAGAAATCGAGAATGCATTAAATCAGCCCTGTTCGAATAGAATATGTCTGAGCCCCAGCTCGTAAATCCAACGTTATAACATCTAACGCCTTGGTTGCAAAAAGATAGATGGCTTGCGGTCTATGGATGAGTTTTAATCTGATTAAATATGCGTCGCGATGAGGTTCTAATCTGGCACCCATCGATAGAGGCTCATGCCGCGGGCGCGCTCATCGAACATGAGGGCGCGGGAAAGCGGCGGATGCGCACGTTGACGGCAATGTTGTCGCTCACAGAGGTAACAGTTAATTCCAATCTCTGCGGGTTGCGGGTCTTCGAGGTTGAAGTCCCGGGCATAACAAAGACGTGGCGCATAAGAGACATCACAACCTAATGCGATGGCGAGCCTTTGCGCGCGCCCCCCATACATATTGCCAGCGCGGGATACGGCTTTGGCGATGGAAAAATAAGTCGCACCATTCTCTGTACCCGAAGCGGGCAGACGTACCATTTGCGTATGCAATCGACCTGGGTCGGTAAATGTCTCGTGGATATTCCAAATAGGACATGCACCGCCTTGATTGGCGAAGGCAAATTTCCCAGCCGAGAACCGTTTGGAGACATTGCCAGCGACATCTATGCGTAGAAAGAAAAACGGAATGCCGCGTGCGTCTGGTTTGTTGAGCGTCGTCAGACGATGTGCAGTTTGTTCGAAACTCGTACCAAATCGATGTGCCAGAAGTTCGACATCATATCGGGTCTTTTCGGCCTCACGCAGAAATCGCGCATAAGGCATCAGGAGGGCCGCTGCGAAATAATTTGCAAGTGATGTACGTGCAAGGCCGCGCGCTTCACGACCCTCGATCTTCGCACGATCTAAGTGCGCGTCGATCATCTCGCGTTGTTCCAGCATGGCGATTTGAAATGCGAGTTGAAACCGTCGCCCGCTTTGGCTGAGGAGTTCAGACAAATTAATACGTTGGTTGTGACGATCGAACCAACGCAGCATATCTGGCATGACATCGCTGGGCACAATTCTGACGGCTGTCTCATGACGTGTCTTTAAACGTTCGGTGAGCGCCATCCGCGGACCCGTGCGATGCAGCCCTAATTCATCGGAGAGGGCCTCTGCGGTTTCGTCAATTTCTGGAAAGCAATTCGAATGGGTTTGAATGAAGTCCCGCACGACGTCGATGGCGCGCAGGGTTGGGCTTTCTGTCGGTGTTTCAGTGTGACTCGTTTGGTTCAACAGACTGTGAAAGGCACGTGCCATATTTGGACTTATACCGACCAAGTCTTCGACTTCATTCTTTGATACAGGCATATCTTTGAAGCGAGGCGCGCGTAGGGCTTCATAGGTGCTTGCCACTAATTGTGCGTCGCCTGCGTCTGAAAAGGCGCTAATGTCAAAATCATAGACGCCCGCCATCCGCAGCAAAACCTTTGCGCTCATGGCGCGCTGGTTGCGTTCAATCAGGTTCAGGTAGGAAGCACTGATGCCCAGATCTTCGGCCATACGGGCCTGTGTGAGGCCAAGGGAGTTTCGAAACCGTCGGAGTTTCGGACCAATGAGAAGTTTGTCTGCCATGATTTTCTCTCATGTTTTATTCAACGTCGCGCTATCACTTCTTTACATGATTTACAAAAGTGATGTCGAGTCACAATTGAAACTTACACCACAACCCTCGTAGGAGTGTGTTCTGCTGGACGTTAGTAAAGTTTTGTCATCATTGTGTGGGTGAAAGGAGCTCACATCATGACAGCTCATACGACACCAGAAACAAACATTCCCCGCCATCGTGTGTTGGCGAAGGTCACGCACGCCAATGCGGGTCATTATGCAGAGGTCCTCACGCCAGATGCTTTGCTTTTCCTTGCGGACCTAGAACGACGCTTTGGTCCTCAGCGTAAAATTCTGATGCAAAGCCGCGTTTTCAACCAAGAACGCTATGACGATGGCGAGATGCCATCACAGCCTTTGGAAACGGCGCATATCAGAAATTCCCAATGGGAAGTCGCGCCTTGTCCAAAAGCCCTTATGGACCGCCGCGTCGAAATCACCGGGCCCGTTGATCGCAAGATGATGATCAATGCGCTGAATTGTGGTGCGAAAATGTTCATGGCCGATTTTGAAGATGCGTCTTCACCGACATTCGACAACATGATGTCGGGTCAGCAGAACATGTATGATTATGCGCGGGACACGCTCTCGCTTACGACTGAAAAGAAAAGCTATACCTTGAATGAAGAGACGGCCACGATGTTGGTGCGTCCACGTGGTTGGCATTTAGAAGAACGCCACATCACAGTTGACGGTCAGCCTATGAGCGCAAGCCTTTGTGATTTCGGTCTTCATATTTTCCACAATGGTAAAAAACTCGCCGATAGCGGCAAGGGGCCTTTCTTTTACCTGCCGAAAATTGAGGACTATCGCGAAGCGCGTCTTTGGAATGATGTGTTTAACTTCTCGCAAGCCGTTCTCGATATTCCTAATGGAACCATCAAATCGACGGTCTTGATCGAAACATTGCCAGCCGCATTCCAGATGGAAGAAATCCTCTATGTGTTGAAAAACCACATCACGGGACTGAACTGCGGTCGTTGGGATTACATCTTCAGCTATATTAAAACGTTGCGGGCGCATCCTGAATATCTACTCCCTGAACGGGCGCAGGTTGGCATGGATCGCGGGTTTCTGTCGGCCTATGCGGAACGCCTTGTTCAAACGTGTCATCGTCGTCGCGCCCACGCGATGGGCGGTATGGCCGCGCAAATTCCTGTTAAAGGGGACGAAGCTGCCAATGACGCTGCCTTTGAGAAGGTACGTCAAGACAAGTTACGCGAAGCAAAATTGGGTCATGACGGAACATGGGTTGCGCATCCCGCGCTCGTACCTGCCGCGATGGAGGTCTTTGACGCGGCGATGCCTGCGAAGCATCAAATCCATAAAAAACGTCAGAACCGAAATATCTCGGATGCTGCAATGTTGACCCCTCATAGCGGAACAGTGACCGAAGCGGGTGTTCGGACAAATATCAGCGTTGGTATTCGCTATATCGCAGCTTGGTTGTGTGGGCGCGGTGCCGTGCCGATCCATAATCTTATGGAAGACGCCGCAACTGCGGAGATTTCCCGCACCCAAATCTGGCAATGGCTCCGTCATGGCGCTGGCGTCGAAATGGACGGTGGATTCCAAGAGACACTGACGGATCGTCTCTACCAGCGTCTGTTGGTTGAAGAACGCAATGCCATTCGTGACGAAATTGGTGCCGACGCGTTCAATGAAGGCCGCTTCCCTGAAGCGTCTGAACTCTTCGACGCGACAGCAACGGCGAGCATTTTACCCGAATTCCTAACCCTTTCAGCCTACGACATCCTGGAGAAATAAGATGACATACTCAAATACACTTTCAGACTTAAATACACGCTACCCAAATGGCGCGCCTGCGGGGATCGACATCGAGTCCCTCGCGCAACTCAAAACGCAGAACACGTTTGAAACACATCTCGATATTGCAAAAGCAATGGCAACAGTGATGCGCGAAGACATGGCGCGTTATGATGCCGACACGTCGCAGTTTACGCAATCGCTTGGCTGTTGGTCTGGCTTTCATGCACAGCAAATGATGCGTGCGATTAAACGTCAAAAAGGAACGCTAGACCGCGCCTATGTCTATCTGTCGGGGTGGATGGTCGCGGGTTTGCGTAACCGTTTTGGTCATTTACCCGATCAATCCATGCATGAAAAAACATCGGTCGTAGATTTGATCCAAGAAATTTATGTTAGCCTACGTCAAGCCGATGAGGTTGATTTAAACGACCTGTTTAATGAGTTAAAAACAACGGATAACCGTGACGCTGTCATTGCAAAAATCGATGGTTTTGAAACATATGTTCGTCCGATTATTGCT
>CALHXF010000088.1 GCA_938040095.1 uncultured Caulobacterales bacterium | reverse complement strand
GCTGAACTCCTTCATGCTGAAGGCGATTATGCGCAAGCGTTCTCACTTCAAAGACAATCTTACACAGATTTGAAGGTTCAGAAATCAAAAGAATTGAGTCTTGTTGTCAAACAAATGCGCGAATATTCAGAGAAACAATTCGCCGCTCAGAAAGAGCGAGAGCTTTTGTTGCAGGCGAACTCAGATCTCAAAGATCATGTGATTTCCGATCAAAAAATGATCGCGATTACGGGAGTAATTATTGCAGTTTTTGCAAGCTTTTTTTTGGGGATTCAACTCTTGCTCGCGAAAAAACTAAAGCTCTCCCGTCGTGAAGCTGAGGTCGCCAATCGTGCAAAGTCGGAATTCTTAGCGAATATGTCTCATGAAATTCGCACTCCGATGAATGGTGTTCTGGGTATGACCGAAGCTCTTATGCATTCTGGTCTCACTGAAAAACAAAAATCCTATGCGGAGACAGTTTATCAATCGGGAAGTTCCTTGATGGTTATCCTCAATGATATTTTGGATTTCTCAAAAATTGAGGCGGGTAAGATGGAGCTCTATTCCCTACCATTTAATTTGAATTCAGCCGTTGATGATATCGCCAAACTTGTAACAGCCTCGGCCTCCGAGAAACCTTTGGAAGTCATTGTTCGCTACGCACCTAATCTACCGAAAAATCTGATCGGGGACGAGGGCCGCATACGTCAAATCTTGATGAACCTTATCTCGAACGCCGTGAAATTCACCGAAGAAGGCTATGTCTTAATTGATGTCAGCGGTGACGTTGTGGGTGAAGCGGCCAATCTTAAAATCGCAATCAAGGACACGGGCATTGGGGTGTCAGAAGAGCATGTAAAACGAATTTTCGATGGTTTCACACAAGCCGAAGGCTCAACAACGCGTCGCTTTGGCGGTACGGGATTAGGTCTCACGATTAGCCGTCAGCTTGTCGAAGTGATGGGCGGTAACATTGGTGTGGACTCCGTACTGGGTGAAGGTGCAGCTTTCTGGATTGAATTGCAATTGCCGCTTGGGGAGTCCGAGGCCGACCAGTCGGCGCGCATAGAGGGTCGTCAGATACTTATCATTGATGATCTGCCTACGAACTTAGACGTGTTGAGTGAATATGTTCGGTCCCAAGGCGGAGCCCCGACAGCGACATCTGATCCGACGCAAGCCTTCAAACTCCTGAGTGACGCTTACGCGGCAGGGCAACCCTTTGATCTCGCGATCATTGATTACAAAATGTCCAAAGCCAATGGTGCAGCTGTTGCGAAATTAATATATGAGGACTCTGGGATGGGTCATGTGCCAACCGTCCTGATGTCGACCGATGACATTAGCGCCTATAAGGATCGTTTAGTAAATATTGGCGTGATTGATATTTGTATGAAGCCTGTGAGACAGGATCGATTGCAACAGATATTTGCCACAGCTTTTTCTGATCAAACCGGAGAGTTGCAACAGGCAATAGAGACCACAAAGACCGTGGAAGATAATCTAACGCCTTCGCTGCGGGTTCACAATAGACCGAACCCAGAGCCGGTGAACTTTATATCCCCTATCACCATATTGCCGCCCTCAAAGAGTTTACCATCAGCCCACCCGTCAGATAAAATTTCGGTTCTTGTGGTGGATGATAATGCGACCAACCGTTTCGTTTTATCTAACTTTCTTGGTACAGATGACTACGCGGTCGAGGAAGCCAATGACGGATCACAGGCGGTCAATATGGCCTGTGCGCAACGCTATGATATTATCCTTATGGATATTTCCATGCCAATTTTGGATGGCGAAAAAGCCACACAAATTATACGTGAATCAGAGGAAAGCCTGAATCAACAGACGCCAATCGTCGCCTGCACAGCCCATGCAATAGCCGGGGATAAGGAACGATTTCTCGCTCTGGGGATGAATGGTTACCTCAGTAAACCCGCGCGGCAAACCAAGGTTTTGGAGATGGTCGCGGAATTGGTTGTGGCGCCCAAGGCGTCGCGAGTGGCATAGACTCCGTTTAATTTAAGGCCGGGAAGACCGCGCTTTTCTTAACCACACCATAGGCAAAACTCGTATCGATTGATGCGATGCTACCGATGGGATGAAGGTGTTGACGCACGAAGCTTTCGTAATTGGCTAGGTCCTCGACCACGACTTTCAAAAGGTAGTCCGAAAGCCCTGTCATCACATGGCATTCCAGAACATTTTCTGTCTTGCGAATGTGATCTTCAAACCGTTTGATGACGTCCTCTGTGTGTTTTTCCAAACGTACGCGCACAAAGACAGTCACAGGTAAGCCGTAAGCCTTGGCATCCACTTGCACATTATAACCGAGAATGACGCCCGATTTTTCAAGGGCACGCAGACGCCGCAAGCAAGGTGAGGGCGACAAGCTTACGGCCTCTGCCAAATCATGATTGCTCATTCGCCCATTTATTTGAAGTGCACGAATGATTTGGCGGTCTTTGTTGTCCATAAGGAGGTCATATTGGCAGATTCTACCAATATGACAAGTAATTCAGGCGTAATAACACGATGTAGGCGGCGTCTTTGATCTAATTTCAACTTATACAAACTGGGAGTGGATCGATGAACGATACGAAGAGTTTTGCGACACGCGCAATCCATCATGGGTATGACCCGGCCCAAAACGAAGGATCACTCACGCCCCCTCTACACATGACATCGACTTTTGTTTTTGAGTCTGCCGAACAAGGCGGGGCGCGTTTCGCGGGTGAGGCTGAAGGGCATGTTTACTCTCGCATTTCAAATCCGACGCTTGATCTCCTTGAACGCAGAATTGCCATATTGGAAGGTGCGGAAGCAGGTCTGGCGCTGGCATCCGGGATCGGTGCGATCACGGCGGCGATGTGGACGTTACTGGAGCCAGGTGATGAATTAATTGTCGACGAGACACTTTATGGCTGCACGTTTTCATTCTTACATCATGGCTTGGCGAAATTTGGAATTATCGTGACGCATGTGGATTTGACGGACCCGACAAACCTAACGCAGGCGATCTCTGCCAAGACGCGCATGGTTTATTTTGAAACGCCCGCGAACCCCAACATGCGTCTTGTTGATATTGCGGAGGTTTCCGAAATTGCCCATGCGGCGGGTGCGCTGGTCATGGTCGATAATACCTATTCCACGCCTTACCTCACACAACCGATAGCATTGGGCGCGGATGTCGTCGTGCATTCTGCGACGAAATATTTGGGCGGGCATGGCGATGTGATTGCAGGCGTGCTCGTGGGTGATCAAGAGACCGTCACACGCATCCGGTTATTTGGTATGAAGGACATGACAGGCGCGGTTATGAGCCCCTTTAATGCCAGCCTCGTTTTGCGGGGTATTAAAACCTTAGAACTGCGTATGGACCGTCATTGCGAAAGTGCGATGATCGTCGCGAGAATGTTGGAAGCTTCGCCAGTTGTGGATCGTGTTTGGTATCCTGGCCTCAAGAGTTTTGAACAACGTGATTTAGCCCTGCGTCAAATGTCTGACTTTGGCGGGATGATCGCGTTTGAGTTGAAAGGCGGCCTGTCTGCAGGGCGTGAAATGATCAACGCGACCCAAATGATCCATTGCGCCGTATCGCTCGGAGATACGGAAACCCTTATCCAACACCCTGCCAGCATGACACATTCGACCTATACGCCCGAAGAACGCCAGCGTCACGGAATCAGTGATGGGTTGGTACGTCTATCTGTCGGTCTGGAAGGCGTCGAAGATATTCTTTCAGATTTGGGACAAGCGCTGACCTAATTTTATGTGCGCCTAGAGTGGGTCCGTCTGATAAATTTTTATCTTTAGACCGCCGTGCGGAATGGGCGCGCTCGTTGTTTTCCACGGTAATTTTGTAGCTTCAGCTAGAGATTGTTCCGTTGTCACCATGCCAACACGCCAGCCCGTAAATCGTGTCCGCATGACTTCGCCGAAATTCTGATAGAGCGAGAATAATTCGTTCTTATTCCCGATACGCGTTCCATAAGGTGGATTGACCACGACCAATCCCGGTGGGCCGTCTGGTGGTGTAACCTGCGACACAGGCTTCATTGAAAACTGACACGCCGCCTCTACGCCTGCGCGTTTGGCATTGTCTTTAGCGTGCGCAATAACCTGTTTCTCGCGATCCGAGCCGTAAAAATGTGCCGTAGGTTCGCGGGTGAACCATCCGTCTTTCATCGCTTGCACCGTCTCAGAATCATAGCTGACGAGGTGTTCAAAGGCGAAACTGCGGTCCCGCCCCGCCATTTTATTGGCGGCGATTTCTGCGGCTTCGATTGGGAACGTGCCCGACCCGCACATAGGGTCAAGCAAGGGTTCGGTGCGTTTATAGCCGCAGGCGCGCAATGTCATTGCAGCGATGGTTTCACGCAAAGGCGCCTTGCCCAAGGCCAATTTGTGCCCACGTTTATGCAAAGCCGTACCTGATGTCTCGAGGGACAGGATTACAAGGTTTCTGGCGATACGGACTTTGATCAAAACATCTGTTGTCTCGATAGAGCTGGCGATGCGCGCGCCAAATTCTTCATGGATTGCGGTTTCAATGCGTTGTTCTGCTGCGCCGCCGTGATAGATTTCGCTTTTCTTATTGGTGCTGACTTCGACCTTCACCCGATGGCCTGGCGCAATGAAGTCGCCCCAAGGGAAAGCCCGTGCGCGTTTATCCAATTGCGCCAGATGCAGGGCCCGAAATTCGCCAATCCGCGCGAGAACTTTGGACGCTCCGCGGAGGACTAAATTCGCGCGCCACACATCTGGCCACCCGCCTTGGATCAAGACACCGCCGCTGATCACTTTAGGCTTCTTAAAGCCTTGCTCACATACCTCAGTAAATAATAAATCCTCCAACCCTGGCAGGGTCACAAGGAAGATTTCAAACGTAGTTGGGGTCGCGTTGGTCATATGAGCGCGCGCCTATCACGGCTGGGACGGAGACGCACGTCGCGAATGCGGTTGGGTCTGCTTGAGGTGAAAATCAAATCCATTCCCCCTTTAAATCGTTGCAAAACCCCACAATCCCGTGACGTTTGAGAACATGACCCTCGCTCCCGAAAGCTGTGATGAGTTTTTCAGGTTCTTTTGGACATGGATAGGTGAGTGATCATTAGCTAACTGGTCTGAAAGACGGTGTGTTTATTGGTTTTTCTGTAACGCGGGGGAGTAGAGCGGGCTTTCGCTTGATCGAAAATAATCTACCAGGAGTACGCAAAAAGAAAGGTGGCCCACCTTGCGATGGACCACCTCAGGGGCTTCCCTGGGAGGAAGCTGCAATCATGACCTGCCCTTAGTCTTTGGACATGATGATTCTTGTTTGCGGATAAGGTGTCGCTAGACCCGCTTTGCCGAGTGCCGCTTTGATCTGCTCCGGTACGGAATAGGTCACGTCGAAATAATGCGCGCCATCAGTGAAGGGACGGACCAGAATTTCAACAGAGCGTTCGCTCAGGGACTCAACTTCGATGAACGGTGCTGGGTCAGATTTAACATGCGGATGTGCAGCCAAAACGCCTTGGATGACTTCACGGGCTTTTTGGACATCGTCTTCATAGGCAACATTAAACTTCATATCGACGCCGCGAACCGGGTGATGGCTGTGGTTGATGATTTTCTCGCCCCAGATTTTACCGTTCGGAATGATGATCTGTTGGTTGTCGAAAGTTTGCAGGATTGTTGTGAATAATTCGACTTCTTCGACATTACCAAAGACGCCTGCCGCTTCAACGAAATCACCCATTTTATAAGGACGAAAGATCATGAGCATGACGCCAGCGGCCATATTGGACATCGCGCCTTGCAGCGCCAAACCAACGGCTAAAGATGCGGCACCGAGCATGGCGACAATCGATGTCGTCTCAACGCCGAAAAAGCCGAGGACCGCGATGAAAACAAACGCCATGATGACATAGCGTGCGATACTGCCGAAGAACTTAAAGAGTGTATCATCAAGTTGTGGGCTTTTTGCGCCCATTTTAATGATCAGTTGTTTGATCTTTTTTGCAATCCAAAGACCGACAATGAGGACGACTAAGGCCTTCAAAATGTTCATGCCCAATGGAATCATGCCTTGCAGCCTTTCTGGGTTTAAAAATTCAGTAATTGTTTCCATGGGAGTCCCTCCAGACGTTGTAATGATTGAAGGGTCTTTAACTGAGAGTAGGGTGAATGAAGTGTGAATAGCATAAAAAGCACATCGTTCATCGGGCGTACAGGCTATTGGAAATATGGGCTGCGCCACGCTTTCTTCCACCGTTCTCAGGAGATTATGAGACATGACTTTAGTAACAAAAACACTAGTAACAAAAACACTCATTGCCGTTTTGGCAACAACAGCTCTTACAGCGGCCACATCCGCTTCCGCCCAAGACGGATGGTCAGGCGAAGCCTCCCTGACAGGGTCACGCACAACGGGTAACACGGAAACAACAGACATCGGCCTTGGCTTAAATTTGCAAAAGGCAACAGATGTTTGGAAGCACACATTCAAAGCGTCGGCTGATTTTGGCCGTGTTTCAGGCACCACCAACCGCGAGCGCTTTGTCCTCGGTTACCAAATTGACCGTAATCTGACTGAGCGCCTCTATGTTTACGGCAATGCAGATTATTTCAGCGATAAATTTGGTGCGTTCGAAGACGGCTATTTCCTCGGTACAGGTCTAGGTTACAACCTTGTCCTGCCAGAGCCAATGGCGTGGGATGTCGAAGCCGGTGTCGGTTACCGTTCGCAGACAACACAGGGCCCCTTGTCCGTTACGGAGAAAGAAGTCGCTCTGCGTGGTGCGTCAAAGTTGAAATTCCTTCTGAACGACAATGTGTCTGCCTATAATAACAGCGAAGTCATCTATGGTGAAAGCAACACATATCTCTGGAATGAGACAGGCCTGACGGCAACACTAGCAGGCAATTTGGCTGCACGTGCATCCTTCCGTGTTGATCACAATACTGACGTGGCCGTGGGTCGTGAGAAGACAGATACGATCACACGTTTCGGTGTTGTGTATACGATGAAGTAAGACTGTATTTTGCGCCTCCACAGGCGCTGAGCGTAAAGAACGGCACGCCGTGTAAGTCCCTTACAATGGCGTGCCGAATCTTGTACGAATCATCTAAGATTCAAGCAGGATTCTATCAATGGCCGAACCCGTCCCGACATCGCCTGAATATGGCGCCGATTCTATCAAAGTCCTCAAGGGCTTGGACGCCGTGCGTAAACGCCCTGGCATGTATATTGGTGACACGGATGACGGGTCTGGCCTGCACCACATGGTCTATGAAGTCGTAGATAATTCGATTGATGAAAGTCTCGCTGGACATGCAGACCGCGTCGAAGTTGTCCTGAATGCCGACGGCAGCGTCTCAGTCAGTGATAATGGCCGTGGTATCCCTGTCGCGATCCATACCGAAGAAGGCATATCTGCTGCCGAAGTTATTATGACTCAGCTCCATGCGGGCGGGAAATTTGACCAAAATTCCTATAAGGTCTCTGGCGGTTTGCATGGTGTGGGCGTGTCCGTTGTGAACGCCCTATCTGTGTCGTTAAAACTCACGATTTGGCGCGATGGCAAAGAGCACTTCATGGAGTTCTCCCACGGGGATTCTGTCGCCCCGCTGAAAATTGTTGGCGATGCGCCAGTTGATAATCGCCGCGATGGCACAACACGGACACTGACGGGAACAAAGGTCACATTCCTGCCGTCGGAAGAAACCTTCACCATGGTCGAATTTGACCGCAGCACGCTCGAGCGTCGTTTGCGCGAACTCGCATTTTTGAACTCTGGCGTGATGATTATTCTGACGGATGAACGCACGGAAGAAAAAGTCGTCACGGAGCTCTATTACGAGGGCGGCATCGAAGCCTTCGTTCGGCATTTGGATGCAAATAAAGCGCCTGTGCTCGATACTCCTATCAAGGTTCATGCTGAAAAAGATGGTATCACTGTCGATGCGGCGTTGTGGTGGAATGATAGTTACCATGAGAACGTAAAGTGCTTCACGAATAACATCCCGCAACGTGATGGTGGAACCCATTTGGCGGGCTTCCGCGGTGCGCTGACGCGAACCATCAATACTTACGCGCAAGGCATGTCGAAGAAGAATGACAAAGTGAAACTCTCTGGCGATGATGCCCGTGAAGGTTTGACTTGCGTGTTATCCGTCAAAGTGCCTGACCCGAAATTTAGCTCGCAGACAAAAGATAAACTCGTCAGTTCCGAAGTCCGTCCTGTCGTCGAAAGCGCAATGAATGAAGCGCTGGCTGAGTGGTTCGAAGAGCATCCGCAAGAAGCCAAGCAAATCGTGATGAAAATCGCTGAAGCCGCAATGGCGCGTGAAGCTGCGCGTAAGGCGCGAGATTTGACGCGGAAGAAAAGCTCGCTCGATGTGGCTTCCCTGCCTGGGAAACTGGCCGATTGCCAAGAACGAGACCCAGCTTTGTCAGAAATATTTATAGTGGAAGGGGACTCCGCGGGAGGCTCCGCGAAGCAAGCGCGTGATCGTCACAACCAAGCGATTCTGCCGCTCAAGGGTAAAATCCTAAACGTCGAACGCGCACGATTTGATCGGATGTTGTCGTCGCAAGAAATCGGCACACTGATCACCGCGCTCGGCACGGGCATTGGTCGCGATGATTTCAATGCAGACAAAGCGCGCTATCATAAAATTGTCATTATGACGGATGCGGATGTCGATGGCGCACATATCCGAACCTTGTTGCTGACGTTCTTTTATCGTCAAATGCCAGAGCTTATTGAACGCGGATATCTCTACATCGCGCAACCGCCACTTTATAAAGTCGAACGCGGCAAAAATACGCAATATATTAAGGACCAAGAAGAGCTCGACGAATATCTCATCGATGCGGGTTCACGTGATGCGTCCCTGACGCTGGATGATGGACAGGTCATTGCTGGCGAAGATTTGAAACGCGTTGCGCGCGAAGCGCTAGCCGTACAGCAAATTCTAAACCGTATGAAACATCGCGCGCCAGATAGTGCGATTTCACAGATTGCGATTTCGGGCATTTTGAATGTCGAGGAAAAACCTGACCTCATCCCGCTCGCTGTTGAACGTTTGGATATGATTGCGGATGAAGGCGAAGATGGATGGTCTGGCCGTTATGATGACGACGGCGCGCTCGTCTTTGACCGTGACGTTCGTGGTGTATTGGACCGTATCATCATGCGTCCAAGTTTCCGCGACAGTTCTGACTCGCGTCGCCTGCAAAAATTAGCACCGTCGTTGAAGGAAACCTATTCAGGTACAGCGACTTTACGTCGTGGTGAAAACGAGCCGATTTATGTATCGGGTCCTGCGCAGCTTCTCGAGGTTATTTTTGCGGCGGGTCGCAAGGGCTTCAAAATTCAGCGCTATAAGGGATTGGGCGAGATGAACCCTGATCAACTTTGGGAAACGACGCTAGATTCCAACGCGCGATCTCTCTTGCAGGTCCGTGTCGAAGCTGCGGATGCGACGGATGAACTATTCACGAAACTCATGGGTGACGTGGTTGAACCGCGCCGTGATTTCATCATCGCCAATGCGTTGGACGCTGAAGTCGACAGCTAGCTTTTGCTGGTTGCGCGCTTCAGGTCCGCGTTGATTTTGGTGACCGTCGCTTCCAGCTGACGTTCTATGGCTTGCTGCATTTCGAATTGCGCGCGGTCAAAATCGTCTTGGGCTTCCTTCTTCATACAGGCCAGATAAGCGTCGACCTTGTAGGAATATTGGCTCATCAGCATCGAGGGGTTTCGTGTCTGCGAATTAAATGTGGGTGTGCGAGGTTTGAGACAGGTCGTGCTGCTCCACGTAAAATCCGTGCCTGGAGACGTTTTCAATATCTCCCCAGAAGACGCTGTCATCGGCGCTAGCACTGCAAGTCCAAGCAGAACGGAGAATTTCAAAATATAAGATTTCATCATGGGCCTCGCATTATTGACGCTGTTCTAGGTCGAAATCCATACGAAGCAAAAGCTATTCCTTCATATAGACCCTACGAAAGTCGGGTGAAGGATGGGCTGCCACAGGTAACAAAACGTAACAATTTGGGTGATAGCGTGAATTGCGGTGAGCCATGGCTACCGCTTAGGGTGCATTTATGAAACACACATATTTCCTAGCTGGACTTCTAACATCAGGCGCATTTGTTCTGGCGGCATGTGGCGGCGGCGGAGGCGGTAGTAGTTTTACCCCGCCAACTGTTGTGACGCCTCCACCTGCGCCGCTGGTCTCCGTGAGCCGCAGCGCAGATCTACCTGCAGGGGATGCCGATTGTTTCCGAGGTGGGACACGCACGGATTCAGGTTTGGATGATAACCGAGACGGGATGTTGGCCGATTCGGAAGTGGATTCTACGACATTTAATTGCACCGTGACCCAAGCGAACGAAGTTCAGAACTTCCGCCGCATTGCAACCTTCCCTGTTTGCCTACAACAAGATGCGAATTGCGATACAAATGTTATTCGCCGCGCTGAAATTCTCGACGTCTCTACAGATGGAAACACGCTGATTTATACGGATGCACCGCGTGAAACTTTGGGATTTGTCGACATTACAAACCCTCAAAACCCACAGGCTGGAGGGTCGCGTGATCTCCCTGGGGTTCCGACGTCTCTGGCGGTCAAAGGTGATTTCGCCATTGTGACCGTAGATCGTGCTGACAGTAGTGGGCCTTCAAATGGATCGCTTGAAATCGTGAATCTCAATACGCGCGGTGTTTTGCGCTCTATTCCGCTTGCAGGAAATCCTGATTCTGTGGCTGTCAGTCCAGATGGAACCCGCGCGATTGTTGCAGTTGAAAACCCGAATATAAATGGCAGTGACCAACCGCCCATTCCTGGGTTTCTCGTCGCTTTGGATATATCAAATGATGATCCGTCTGTTTGGACAACGGCCAATATCGATTTAACGGGGCTGGCTGATATCGCGAGCAATGACCCAGAGCCTGAATTTGTCGATATCAACAGCGACAATATCGCTGTGGTGAGTTTGCAGACGAACAACCATTTCGTCATCGTAGATTTAGCGACAAATACCGTGACCGCCGATTTTACAGCGGGACGCGTAGATATTGATCAAGTCGACGCTTTGGAAGGCAGTATTGATGTGGTTGATCAATCCCAACGATTGGTCGGTGTCTTACGTGAACCCGACGGCGTGGCATGGATCAACGCCAGTTCATTCGTCAGTGCCAATGAAGGCGCAGAAGATGGCGGTAGTCGCGGATTCTCTGTCTTCGGCGTCGATGGCACCGTTCTATTTGATGTTGGAAATGCTCTGGAACACGAAGCGGCACGGTTGGGTCATTATTCTGACAGCCGATCAGAAGAACGCGGAATTGAACCTGAAGGTGCAGAGGTCGGCGTCTTTGGCCAAGACCGATACGCATTTGTTGGAGCAGAACGTGGCGACTTAATTTATGTCTATGATGTAGCTGATCCAGCAGCTCCGCTCGCGGTGCAAAGCTTACCCACACCGTCCAGCCCAGAAGGGATAAAAGCCATTCCTTCTCGGAATTTGCTGGCGGTTGCAGGTGAAGAAGATGACCGTTCCGACGGTGTTCGCTCTGCGATTTCGCTTTACGCATATGAAATTGCGGCCCCCACCTATCCAACTCTGCGCGCAGAAAATCGGGTGAATGGAACGCCTATTCCTTGGGGTGCATTATCTGGTCTTGCAGTCGATCCTCAGAACGACACGGTTCTCTATTCTGTGGAAGACCGCGCTTATGATTTAAACCGTATTTTTCGTATTGATGTATCGTCTACGCCTGCACGCTTAACCGAGGAAATTCGTTTGCGTGACGATAATGATGTGATCGCGGGTCTAACGATTTCAGGCGATAGTCGGGACCGGAATCGGTTCGATGGTCGTGATCGGGCCGACTTGCTCAATGACGACGGCACTGTGAATTTAGACCTTGAAGGCATTACTCACCTCACCACAGGGGAATTTTGGATTGTGGCCGAAGGTAAAGGCGATTCCACCAATACAATATTTGAGTCTATCGACTCTGTGAATTTACTTCTCCGCGTTGGGGCGACAGGAATCATCGAGCAAGCTGTCCGCTTGCCTGCAAATATCGAAGCAACCCAAGAAGACCGAGGTTTTGCGGGCGTTGCAGAAAAAGACGGTATTTTATACGTGCCCTTTCAACGTCCTTGGGCCGGAGAAACGGGACACCGTATTGGGCGATTCAATTTATCGACCCAACAATGGGATTTTGTTTTCTATCGTACGGATACGCCTGAATCGCAGAACGCAGGCCGCGTGAGTTTGACCGCGATTTCGACAACACCAGACGGTGATTTTTGGATGTTAGAGAGTGATTCAGAAGGTGGACTAGATGCCGCCGTCAAACGGATTTACTCCGCCGACCTCGAGACAGTTGCCGCGAATGAAACTGCCTCAAAAATGTTAGAGAAAGACTTATTAGCCTCGGGTGATTTGCCTGCAGGTGCGGGGCTGACACCCAATAATCTTGAGGCTTTAACCGTCCTCTCAAATGGGAGCGCCTATATCGTGAACGATAATGATGGTTTGAATGGTAATCTGGGTGAAACGCGCTTGGTCAAAATTGAGTAAGGTTTTACCCGTCAAAGATAGCGATAGATTGCAAACCTTCGACAACTAACTCGCCATCTGTATTCCAGATGCGCATGACTTGGCTGGAATACCCACCGCGCGCAGCGGTCAGGTTGGATTCAACGTGCCACCATCCATCGCGTGTGGTGGGAGTGTCTGTTAGGAAATTGACGATCCAGCTCATTGAGCTGACGGGAGAAAATTTTCGTAGAAGCGGCATGGCTGCGGGTGGCAGAACGTCGGCAAGGCATAGCAGGGCTTCGACGCCCGTCCGTGACTTCGGATCGAAATGTCTGGACCACGCGCGGATATATCCTTCTTCCCCTATCATGGGGCGCGCGCCGGCGATAAGGCGTGTGTCAAAATTATGGAAAAATGCAGGGACGAAACTGCGTGCAGCCTCGGGCGTGAACGCTTCGCAGTCCTCGGGTGCAAGGGCATCTGGCGCGGGTAAATCTATATCCAATGTCGATGTCCGCGCAGTTCCGAAAAGAAAATCTGCGCGACCGACAGCTTGGTCGCCGTTTCGGGCCACGGCACTTACATTTGTCACGTTCCTGCCACGTCGTTCGAGTTGCGCCGTGAGTGTCGGATTTTCCTTCACGGGCCCGACAAAATTAACCAATGCGGACCTTAGCGGCGGCAAGGCGTCAATCTCTTCATGCGCCGTCGCAAGCATCAGTGCCGCAGTAAGCCCACCATAGGTTGTACGGCCCTGTTTCCAGTGGGCTGGCACATCAACCGTATAGGCTCCATTTTCTTGCGCGAGGGTGCCTCGAATGTCTGACCATCCGGCTAAATTTTGTTCAGATAAATCGTCCGTCACGTCAGTCATTAACCTAACCTATTAATCTGTATTTATCGTCTTGGGCTCTAGACCGCAGTAACTTCATGCGTGGATACTTGGCGTACCTACGCGGTCATGGGAAGGCTGCAAAGTCGATGAACCACTATTCGCGTCTAATGTCCCGTCTTATGTTTGGAGTGGCGTTCTTGGCTCTCACCGCTTGTGGAGGTGGTGGACCCGAAGCATCGGGTCTGGGTGGACCAGTAGCAGTCGCGCCTCCGCCTGACGTCGGAACGGAACAGGCCGTCGAAAAAGGGTGCGCAGGCCGCTCCACAGATGCAGCCGTTGATGAAGCGCTAGCATCAGGTCGAGTGGGCGATCTCACCGAAGATGACTTGTTCAAAGACATATTCGGCCAGCTTTCTTGCGCCATTGAAGATGCGGATGATGTGCGGGCTGCGTTCTTTAGTTTGGATGAGACCTATGCGTCGACAGACAATACTCTGACGTCAATCACTTGGGACCCGACTCACGATGCGGGGCTCTTGGAGCCCGCCGCTGACTCCGTGACGCTTTTGCACTCGAATGCCGTAACGCGAACGGACCGTACCGTCTTGAACGCCGCTCTCGCAATTGCGGGCCAAACCAAAAGCGCGCGTCATCTTGCTTTTGGCTCTAACCCTATGCGGACAATTTGGCGGGGCGGCGAAGCCGAAGGTATGACCGAATTTATGCAAAATGGTATCGGTTGGCTGACCCAACGTGACGATCTCGCAACAGGTGACCTAAAAGTTGTGATCGCGCAAATGGCGCAGTCCTATTATTTTCCAGACCAAGTCAGTGTGCGCAGTTGGTTAGATGCCCAATATGGCACGCGCGTTACATATAATGACGCGACCGCTTGCGATGATGTCGCGCTAAGCGGATGTTTGACAGACAGCCCTGATCTTTTAATCATCAGCCAAGTGGGTGATGAGCCTGGCGTTCCAGAGCTCGTGAAGGCCGCCATGGATGCAGGGACACCCGTCATGTATATGCATTACGATGGAGGTTTGACCTCCTTAGGTGCAGAGCTCTTGCCGCTTTTAGGCGCGCGGTATGTCCGTGATAATTATTGGCAAAATCAGTCTATTTCGAATTTTAACGGCACGGAACAGGTTGGGAAAATTTCAGCTGAAGATCAGACCTTACAAAATATACTCAAGCATTTTGAAGGTGATGACTTCGCTTTCGACTTCGTCGCTTGTGCAGACAGATCGTGCCCTGCAGATCACGGGTATATTTCAGATTTTCTGACACCCGTTGAAACTTTGAAGGCCCGTATCGATGCCTTTGACCGATCGACAACGGATTTGTTCTCTCTTGAAGGGTCGCGTCGCGACAAAGCGCTTGTGCTACTGGCTGATCGTTTCAGGGCAGAAGCCCGTTTCCCGATGGATAAGGTGGCGACACCAAAAGGGGAATTTCTTCGATCTATGTTTGCCGATCATGTTGTTCATACGACTCGATCAGTTGCGCCCCTTCAAGCTGACCTTGGGAATTTCTCACGTGCAGATTTCTCGCATGTTACGCCTGTGACAAAAACCGTTACGCTGACTGCGCGGCAATATTACTCCGCGGCTGGGGTTTATGCCATTCCAGGGCAGACAGTCCGTGTGACACGAACGGATCAGTCCGATGTCACGACACATATTCGCGTCAACCTCCTCCGCTCGGGCGCAACACATGAATTTGAAGATAATGGCTATAAACGCCCGAAGCATTTATCCTCGGTTGATATGCCGATCAAAGCTGGCGGAAGCTTGTCTTTCACTTCTCCGCATGGCGGCCCAATTCAAGTGCGCTTTAACAATAAGGATTTGGAAACGCGCTTTACGTTTGAGAATGTCGGTGAACATGCTGTTTGGCGCAGTGCCGCAGATGATGCAGATTTTGCAGCGCGCATTGATGCGGATGACTTTGATTGGGCAGAGCTCATTACACCGGGATTTCAGGTTCACTCAAAATCAGAGAAAATGCGTGAGACGTTAAATCATCCTGTCTGGCCAAGCGCGGCGATGGTTGCCGAAGCAACGCAACACCACCTCCATAATTTGCCGCATGTGCTGGCTGGATTCAAAGGCGATGGCATCGATGTCGTCCCTGAAATTCACGACTTCGCGACGACGAATGGTTTGGAAATACATACTTTGGACACGGTCAAACATATGAATGCGGACCAAGCGACCTGCGGCTATGGGTGCTCTGGCAATCCATATGATGCCTATTGGAACTTCAACCCGATTGGTCATGGTGATATTCATGAGTTGGGTCACGGTTTAGAACGCAGCCGTTTCCGCTATACGGGACAACCGGGTCACACGGGAACGAACCCTTATAGTTATTTCTCGAAGTCTGAGTTTTATAAAGAAACAGGAAATACGTCTGATCTTGGGTGTCAAAACTTGCCTTATAACGCATTATTTGAAACGGTTCAGGCGAGTCGGAAGACGACGGACCCAGCGCAATATATGCGCGACCAGAACTTAACAGGCTGGAACCAAGGCGTGGCCATCAATTTACAGATCATGATGGCTGCACAAGATTTGGGTTTGCTAGAAAATGGATATAACTTGCTCGCCCGACAACATATTATTGATCGGGAATTTAACCTTGCTGATAATAGTGATGAGGCGTGGGCGGACAAAAAAGACGGGCTTGGTTTTGGTGCGTTTATGCGAACTGATGCGCAGTCGCTTTCTAACAATGACTGGAACCTGATTGCCCTTTCACATGCGCTGAACCGTAACTTGAGCGATTATCTTGAACTTTGGGGTTTTGAGCTGTCAGATACGGCTAAGGCGGCCGTTTCGGACAAGGTCGACTTTCCGACGGATTTCTACGTTGCGGGTTCACAGGCCCATTGCACAGGATTTCCGATAAAAAAACTACCTGTCGACGGCGATCAAGTGTGGCCTCTGGCGGGTAAAGTTACCGAAAAATTTGAAGCCAAGACCGACCATCACGCGCATTAAGTTTGACATCGCGCCATCGTGCGCGATGGTGGACTTATGACAAAGATCGTAATTTTGGGTGCTGGTTCAATCGGATGCTGGCTAGGTGGGCAATTGGCTGCGGGGGGCGCGAATGTCGTTCTTATCGGACGAGAGCGTTACGGCAATCAAATCGCCGAACATGGATTGCGCCTGACGCATTTTGAACACGATGAAATTTATCTCCCTCACGTGAATTTCGTAACGGACCCTGCCTGTATGGCAGGTGCAGGTATTATTGGCCTCTGCGTGAAAAGCCAAGACACTGCCCATGCAGCGGAACAGATACGTCAATTTGCGCCTGAGGCTTGTGTTGTGAGTTTCCAAAATGGAATCCGAAATCCAGAAACATTGCGTGAATCTCTGCCGCAGGATCAAGTCATTCCTGCGATTGTGCCGTTTAACGTCACGCCGTCGACACCGGGAGAATTCCATTGCGGAACTGCGGGTGCGCTTATTATTGCGCGAGACAGTCGTCTGGGCCCGATGATTGACGCTTTTACGGCCGCTGGACAAGCGATCACTTTGTCTGACGAGATCGTCGGGAATCAATGGGCGAAGATGATCGTAAATTTGAATAATGGCTTAAACACCTTATCTGGTGGAACCCTGCGTGAGGGATTGATGCAGCGTGATTATCGCCGCGCATTGGCACTATGTGTTGAAGAGGCTCTGGCTGTTGCGACCTCCGTTGGCGTTAGTGTTGGGACATTTAATGGACGTACGCCTTCCGCTCTGATGAAGACATTGCGGTTACCAAATTGGGCTTATGGAATCGTCATGCAGTTAATCGTGAAAATTGATGCGAAAGCTCGGTCTTCGATGCTCGACGATCTGGAGTCTGGACGTCCGCCCGAGGTGGAATATTTGCAAGGTGAAATCGTCCGCCAAGCCAAACAGGCGGGTATTAAAGCGCCAAAAAATGCAGCCATTCTCGCCGCTGTTATTGATGCGTTTGATAAAGCTGAAAGCCCGAAGATGAACGGCACTGAAATTCTCGAGCGAATTGCGTCACCAGGAATATAAAGGCTCTCATACAAGAAAATGTGCGCCGCCCAACCTTGGGAGGGATGGGTCAGACGGCGCGTTATGATGCGCTCTTAGGGTCGACTGGAAGCTAAGGGGGAAAGCATCCTGTCCTAATTGAGCGGCATCCTGTAGATCTAAGCGGCCTTTTTGATTTTGCCAGACTTCGCATGAATTAACTTTCCGTCAGGTTTGCTGGTACCTATGTCCAATACGGTTTCATACACGCGGAATTGACTCGACTTTCTGGTGTCGCTCCCTATCCCTTCACGTCAATTTGATACGTAGAAACGGGAGAGTTCCATGCGCTTTTATACCCCTCTTATGGCTATTTTGGCCACAACAGCCCTTACCGCTTGTTCTGGTGGCGAAACAACGCCAGCTCCGGACGCTGAAATTCAAGCTGAAGCCGAAGTTAAAACAGTTACATTGAGTGATGTTCTGGCAAATCCACGACGGGCTAAAGATGCTCCGCGTGACCAGTTTCGCAACCCGAAAGAAACGTTAGAGTTCTTTGAGGTCGGTCCTGGCAAACGCGTGGGTGAGATTTGGCCAGGTTGGTACACCGACGTAACGGCGCCGTATCTGGCAGCCAATGATGGTGAATATGTTGCTGTTCTTTATTCGGAAGGTGTGAGTGAAGGCTTGGATGCGCGCGTTGCTAAGTACAAAGAGACCTACGCGGATCAGGATGTCTATGGCGAAATAGAATATGCGTCATTTTGGAAAGATACGGGCCCTATCCTTGCCGAAGGTCAGGAACAATTGGATGTTTTGTTGACGTTCCGTAACGTTCACAACTGGATGGGTAACGATTATGCACAAGATGCATTTAACAGTTTTTATGACGCCGTGAAGCCAGGTGGCATCTTTGGCTTGGTTGAACATCGTCTACCTGAAACCGCCGTGCAAAACCCCAAGGGTCGCACGGGCTATGTCCAAGAAAGCTATATGAAAGACTTGGCTATCAAAGCTGGGTTTGAGTTTGTCGGATCTAGCGAAGTGAACGCAAATGCGCGGGATACTGCCGATCACCCCTATGGTGTATGGACATTGCAGCCGAGTTCTCGCACGCCGAAAGAAGATAGTGATGACGCTGCAGATTTTAATGCCGAGGCGTTTAAAAACATTGGCGAATCCGATCGTGCAACTTTGAAATTCCGTAAACCAAAATAGCACTAGTCATGGGGGCGTCGCGACCCCATATAAGTTCTACTGAAAAATCAACCTCTGACGTTATGGAGATAAACATGGAAAATGCTGAAATCGCAGCGAAGATGACTGAAGCCCTCGCAAAGGCTGGCGGTCTAGACAAATCGGTTAAATTTGATTTCGGTGACGGCGGTCAGGTTTTTGCGTCCGGCACCACAGCAGAGGTCGCGGATAAAGAAGCTGATTGTACAATCAGTGTCGACAAAGCCGATTTTGTTGCATTGGCATCAGGGTCTCTTGATCCGATGATGGCCTTTATGTCTGGGAAATTGAAAGTTGCGGGCGATATGTCCGTGGCGATGGGCTTGCAAAGCCTGTTCTCGAACATGTAATCTGAAGTCTGGCGCGGCAACTCTGCGAGTCTGACCGCGCCTTTTTCATGTCCACTATTCTTCCAAATTTTGAAGAGGCTGAGATTGTTCTACCGGGCGGTCGGGCAGTCCCTGCGATCTTGGAGCCTCGGCTCAAGACATATTTCGTAGAACGCGAGGGTGTTCGCCTTCGCGTTATGTTCGCCAGTGCGGCGACAGATAACCCGCGCGGGTCTATTATTTTCTCGCCAGGCCGCACCGAATTTATCGAAAAATATTTCGAAACCACAGCGGACTTAATCCAGCGTGGGTTTAATGTCCTCATGATTGACCCCAGAGGGCAGGGCCTCTCTGATCGTCTCATTGAGGACCGTTTAAAGTCTTATATCGGGGACTTCCAAGATTATGCCGATGACATGGCCTATATCGCAGAACAATTTGCGCCGCTTTTGCCGCGCCCGCATGTTGCGATGGGGCATTCTATGGGCGGAACCATTGTTCTTCAGGCCGTTTTGTCAGGCGTATTAAAGGTTGATACCGTTGTATGTAGCGCCCCAATGCTCGGATTGTTTGATCTCGAAACGTCTTTGATGCGGGTCGCGATTGTTGCGTTATCCCATGTTGGCTTTGATAAACGTAATCTGCCGTTTCAAAGGCAACGCTCTGGCCTGCCAATCCCTTTTCAAGGAAATAAGCTGACATCAGATAAAGATCGATACCGGAGTTGGGCTGCGTTTTTCCAGACGACTCCAAGGCTGCGGGTGGGTCAACCGACATATGGCTGGATTCGCGCTGCTGTCGCTTCAATGGCCTATGTGAATCGAAACGCGCCGAACCTGAAGATTCCAGCGTTGATGTTGGGGGCGGGGGCTGACCCTATCGTTGATCCAGCAAGTGTTGAACGCTTTGCGCGGTCTGCTGGCTGTCAATATTCCGTTATTCCAGGGGCTTTGCATGAGTTGTTCTTAGAGCGAGATGCGCTTCGGGATGAAGCGTTTGAGCAGATAGACGCATTTTTTGAAGCCCAAAAAATTTAAGATTCCAAAAATCTGACTCAGGCAAATTCAGTCAAAACCGTTGTGTCGAATTAAGCGCGTGGCCCGCGAATCTTTTGATTGAGGCTTCGGATTCTCTTTTTATAGAAATGATACGGGCTGGAAGCTATTCGCCTCATACGTCTTATGCGCCGCCATCTGCGGCGGGGCTCATATTGCGGCGTTAAAAGCGTGAAAAAGACGTCGCTCACAGCCTCCCAACTATATGACTTAGCGTGCGTAATGGCGTCTTGAGGATCGAGTTCGAGCGCAGACAGGCAGGCTGTGCGTAGGTCTTCATCAATAATCCCACTCTTTGACCCTGGGATGATGTCTATAGGGCCAGAGACAGGATAGGCGGCAACAGGTAAACCTGAGGCCATCGCCTCGATGATCACCAAGCCAAATGTATCAGTTTTAGACGGAAAGACGAAAACATCTGCATCAGCAAAGTGCCGCGCGAGGTCAGTCTCAAATTTAGGACCTGTGAAAGTTACATCTGGGTAGGCGCGTTTCAATTCTTCGAATTGAGGGCCGTCGCCAACGATCACCTTTGTGCCAGGTAATTCAAGGTCCAGGAAGGTCTTGATGTTTTTCTCTACGGCCACACGACCAACATTAATCCAGATGGGGCGCTCTAGCCCAGCATAGAGGTCATCAGGGGCAGTTTTCTTATCTGGGTTGAACAGCACCGTGTCGACGCCTCGGGCCCAAGGAGAGAGATTGGTAAACCTGCGCTCGCTTAGAAATTCAACCATTGAAGGCGTCGTGACCATTGTCCGTCCGCCGGCATTATGAAAGCCGCGCACATATCTATACGCCCAACTTATAGGAATGAAGGGGAAACGCGCTTTCACATATTCAGGGAATTTTGTGTGGTAGCTGGTCGTGAAAGGCATGGCCCATTTCACGCAGAGAGCCTTGGCCATTTGCCCGAGCGGGCCTTCTGTCGCGATATGTATAGCTTCGGGCGCGAAAGCCAGCATACGACGTTTGACGTCACGATAAGCAAAGGGAGCTAAGCGTATGTCGGGGTATGTGGGCAAAGGCAGTGTGAAATAATCGTCTGACGGGGCAATGACCTCGACCTCATGCCCACGCTTGCGCAGCCTTGAGACTGTTTTGTCCAATGTGCGGACGACGCCGTTAACCTGCGGGTGCCAAGCATCTGTGACGAGCAAGATTTTCATATGTCAGCAAAAGTCCTCAAATGGCGAATAGCCGCTCACACACATCACATAGCAGTTCTGTGCTTCAGTGGAACTGAATTGAGGTAGAACTCGGTGTGATGGGGTCTCTTAACTGAAATTTGGCGACATCCAGCCGCAGCCTCCGCGAAATGAATAGAGGAGGGTAAAAAAAATAGGGTCATTTCGCCTCCGAATTGAGGGCGTTTTTGTGGGTGAAAAACTATATTTTTCAAAGCTGTGCCGCTCCATATTGCTCATTGTGGACACAATGTGGATAGATTGCGCCGAGTCAAAAAATACCCCCAAAATCCAAGGGGTTAAGACTTTGATAACCTTTTTTCGTATCTAAGTAACACACTAGCTGTTGACCCTTTGGGCCAAATCAACACTATATGTAGTAGAGGAACGCGGTTCGCCTGACAATTTGCCCAATGGGAAACACACGTAAAACTGCGTGGGAGGGATGGATTTATCTGAACTGTTTGGGGAAAAGGACGAGAATAATGATAGAATCAAACGAAGACTTCCGGTCGGCTGAAACAACCGCGGAGATGAACCAATTGGAAACGCAGAATATGGATGTACTAGCCGCAGAATTTGACGATGTGAATGCGCCTTCAGGCATCCGAATGAGCGACGCCACGACCTCGCGCGAGCCTGAACTTGAGTTTAAACCGCGTCCAGACCGTCCAAAACAAGTGAAAGCGCGAAACGAACTGCTCACTGACTTCGGTAAGCGTACGTTGTTAGACCGGTACCTTCTCCCAGAAGAGAGCTTTCAAGACATGTTTGGTCGCGTGGCGCAGGCCTATGCTGATGATACAGCGCATGCGCAGCGTCTTTATGATTACATGAGCCAACTTTGGTTCATGCCCGCAACACCTGTTCTATCAAATGGCGGCGCAGCGCGCGGCTTGCCAATTTCTTGCTTTCTAAACGCTGTTGACGACAGTTTGGATTCGATTGTTGACGTTTGGAATGAAAACGTTTGGCTCGCTTCCAATGGCGGTGGAATTGGAACTTATTGGGGAAATGTTCGCTCAATTGGTGAAAAAATTGGCCGTGCAGGTAAGACGTCTGGAATCATCCCTTTCATCCGCGTGATGGACAGCTTGACCTTGGCTATTTCTCAGGGATCATTGCGTCGTGGATCGGCCGCAGTTTACCTCGATATTCATCATCCTGAAATCGAAGAGTTCCTTGAAATCCGCAAGCCTTCTGGCGACTTCAACCGTAAGTCACTGAATTTGCATCATGGTTTGAATATCACAGATGACTTCATGGAAGCTGTCGCCGCTGGCGAAGAATACCCTCTGAAAAGCCCGCATACTGGCGAAGTCATCAAGCACGTTAATGCGCGCAAAGTTTGGCAGAAGATCTTGGAAATGCGCCTCGCAACAGGTGAACCTTATATGGTGTTCTCCGATACGGTGAATAAATCCTTAGCGAAACATCAGCGCGATGCAGGTCTGAAAGTACAACAATCTAACCTTTGTGCTGAGATCATGCTTGCCACAGGCCGTGACAAATATGACCGTCAACGTACGGCGGTCTGTTGTCTCTCCTCTGTAAATGCTGAGACATATGAGGAATGGAAAGACGTTCCAGGCTTCATCGAAGATATCATGCGGTTCTTGGACAATGTCCTTCAAAGCTTCATTGAAGATGCGCCGACTCCGATGGATGATGCTAAATATTCAGCCATGCGCGAACGTTCTGTTGGCCTAGGCTTGATGGGCTTCCACTCCATGCTGCAAAGTAAAGAAATCCCATTCGAAAGCGCTATGGCGAAATCTTGGAATATGCGTTTGTTCTCCAAAATTCGTGGTGATGCGGATAAAGCGTCTGTCAAATTGGCTGAAGAGCGCGGACCTTGTCCTGACGCAGCCGATATGGGTGTCATGGAGCGTTTCTCGCACAAAATGGCTGTCGCACCGACTGCATCCATTTCCATCATTTGCGGCGGAACATCTGCGGGTATCGAGCCCATTCCAGCCAACATCTACACCCATAAGACCTTGTCTGGGTCCTTTACGGTTCGAAACAAGCATCTCGAAGCGGTACTAGAGGCCAAAGGTAAGAATACGGATGGTATTTGGGCCACGATCTTAGAGAATGAAGGCTCCATACAACATCTCAGCTGCTTGGATGAGCATGAGAAGGCGACATTCCGTACCGCATTTGAAATTGATCAACGTTGGGTCATCGAGCATGCTGCGGACCGGGCCCCTCTGATTTGTCAGGCGCAGTCTCTCAATATCTTCCTACCTGGTGATGTCGATAAATGGGATTTGCATATGTTGCATTGGACAGCTTGGGAAAAAGGCGTGAAGTCGCTTTACTATTGCCGTTCTAAATCGATCCAACGCGCAGCTTTTGCAGGCTCAGAAGCCAAAAGCGAAATGGAGAAGTCGATGGAAGCTGCTGCCCCGACAGATTATGATGAATGCCTCGCCTGCCAATAGGCTAATCGTGAAAATCCGCAGTGCGTAAGCCCTGTCGAGACTTAATAATAAAAAGGCTGCCATTAACCTTGGTGGCCTTTTTTCATGGTGCGTTCATGTAGATTACATATGTTAGAGACTGCGGACCGAGCAGTTTTTTTGAGCGCGTTCGCAAGACGTCTTAAGATTGTCATATTTATGTGGCAAACTAAACGTATAACTGGTATTGAGACCGCCCGGCATCGGAAGATGCGGGACTGAATGAACATTTGGCGCAACCTATGGCCTCTAGAGGACTTACATTTCTGAGTTGTATCCGTCGCGGTTTTGCCGTGGTGTCAATTCCTCTTGTTCTGCTGTCTTTCTCCTCAACAGCCTTTGCCCAATCTAGTTCAAAAGTAGAATCCCTAGATAGCGCAAAGGCCTCTGTACCGCCCAGTGAGGGCTTGAGTTTTAACCTACCAGCAAGTCCTGATATTTCAGCGCAAATGGGCCCTCGATTAGAGTTACCTGTGAATGCCGTTGGCTCGACTCTGTTTAAGTTGGATCTCACGAATCCTGCTTGTACAAACGGAACTGGAACCTGTTTGCGTCGTGCGGATCAAATGGATTTAGGTTTAACAGACACATTCCGCCGTCGGTCTGAAAATGGGTTAGACCTCTCTCTCACACCTCGTGCGTCCGTACGCTTTGATGATGAGATTAGCTCAACAGCCGTTGGTGCGGTTCTTGAAATCGGAGAAGATCTCCGCACAGGCAACGAATTTAAGAATAATACGTGGTATTTCTTTGCGGGCGCAGATGCCGAAGCTTTGACATATTCTCCTAATTCTGTTGGGCGGATAACCTCAGGTGAGTTCCATCTGCAGGACCGTATTATCGTGGGGGATGCGCAAGCTGGCCTCGGTTACCGCATTGGCGACGCTGACGTGTCGCTGTCTTACATGCGTCGTGAAGCCTCAACTGAGGAGTTCTCATATAAAGAGGACGCCGCGGCGCTCTCCTTTACGTGGAAACGCTAGGCGGATCTTATATTTATTGGTGTAAACCAATGCTGCGCTCATTCAAATGATTTGAACCCTGAATATCAGGCTTTTGGGCGGCACATATAATCTCCAAAAAACCCAACTGATAAACTCAAACGCCTGCGATATATCGAGTAAGATACATAATGCTCTCTCGGATGACGCATAAACAGAGCTCGCGTCTTGTGTCCTTTGTTGACCCTGTCCCGTGCAAGGCTTATCCGCGCCCCATGACCCATGAAGTATATATGACCTCCAAAGCTTGGCCTTTCGATCAGGCCCGCGCGATTTTACGTCGGCTGGATATCGAAAAGAAACGCGGGATCGATCGCGAAGGTCGTCCTGTCGTCTTTGAAACAGGATATGGACCGTCTGGTTTGCCGCATATTGGCACCTTCGGGGAAGTCGTCCGTACCACGATGGTTCGAAATGCTTTTATCGCTTTGACGGAAGGTAAGATCGAAACGCGCTTGATCTGCGTCTCGGATGATATGGACGGAATGCGCAAAATCCCTAGTACGGTTCCGAATCCTGAAGGCCTCGAGCAATATATGCAAAAGCCGCTCACGGATGTTCCAGATCCGTTTGGAACCCATGAGAGTTATGGCGCGCATATGAATGCACGTTTACGCGCGTTTCTGGACGGCTTTGGATTTGAATATGAATTCATGTCCGCGACGGAACTTTATCGTGCTGGGGCCTATGATGCCTATCTCTTGAAAGCCTTGGAGAAGTTCGACGATATCATGAAAGTGATGTTGCCGACATTGGGCGAAGAGCGTCGCGCCACCTATTCACCTTTCCTTCCGATAAGCCCCGCAACAGGTCGTGTGCTATATGTTCCAATGAAGTCGATCGATGCCAAAGCCGGCACAATTACATTTGACGATGAAGACGAAACGGAAGTGACGCTGTCGGTCACAGGCGGAAATGTGAAACTACAATGGAAGCCTGACTTTGGCATGCGCTGGGCCGCACTCGGCGTAGATTTCGAAATGTTCGGCAAAGATCACCAAGACAATGCGCCCCTCTACTCTCGTATTTGTAAAATTCTAGGCGGTGAGCCGCCTGTCCAATTCGTGTATGAGCTTTTCCTTGATGAAAAGGGTGAGAAAATATCCAAGACAAAGGGTAATGGTATTTCTGTCGAAGATTGGCTGAAATATGCGCCACCTGAAAGCCTCTCGCTTTTCAACTTCGCGAAACCCCGTGCCGCGAAGAAACTCTATTTTGACGTAATTCCAAAAACGGTCGATGAGTATTACCAGCATTTGTCTGCCTATGGCCGACAGGACGAAAAACAACGCGCGGCCAATCCTGTTTGGCATATTCACAACGGAACACCCCCCGCAGAAGACCCGCCTCTGACCTTTGCGCTTTTGCTGAATTTGGTGAGTGCGGCGAATGCATCTGACAAAGAAACTTTGTGGGGTTTCATCCGTAAATACGCACCTGACGCAACGCCAAAAAGTAATCCAGGCCTTGACCGGATGACGGAATATGCCGTGCGTTATTACGAGGATTTCGTGAAGCCGAATAAGGCGTATCGAGCGCCAACGGACCAAGAGCGGGCGGCTTTAACAGACCTCGTCACACGTTTCCGAAATGTGTCGGTAGAAGAAGCTGCTGATGGTGAGGCCCTTCAAACAATGATTTTTTCCGTAGGTAAGGACCATGATTTTGAGAATCTACGAGATTGGTTCAAAGCTATTTACGAAGTCTGTCTGGGTCAAAGCCAAGGCCCGCGTTTTGGATCATTTGTTGCGATCTACGGTCCGAATGAGACAGCTGATTTGATCGACAAGGCACTTTCAGGTGAGCGTGACTAAACGCTAGCCTAACAAATCGTAATTTGGACGCCTGACGTAATTCATTTACGTTTCCGCATGATATGTGGAAGGGTGGTTCCATGATCAAATCCGCTAGATCAATTTTAATGCTCTGCTTTGCGATGTGCTTCAGTGTGTCGTCGCAAGCATCGGACTCTCAGGCGATAAGAGCGCATCTCTCGCAAGGCGAGTTTTCCGTTGCCTATGAGGCCGCCCAATCTTTGCAGACTGCAGAAGGATACGGCTTGGCCGCTGAATCTCTATTGTCTGAAATTATATTGGGCCGTGCCAAGAAAAATAAAAAACAGTCCAAACGCGCGCGAAAATTTGCCAAAGCCGCCTTGGAACTCGACCCTGCTGACCAAAATGCGCGCCTCCAATATGCAATCGCGCACGGGTTTATCACGCGAGAGACAGGCGATGTTTCGGCGTGGATGAAGAAACTCCCTCAAAAGACACAAAAGGTTGTTCAAGCCTATCGTGATGACTTCCCAGATGACCCGCGAGGTGATGCCTTAATGGGGGCTTGGAATTTGGCTATCGCGCGTAAGACGGGCGATAAGGACGCGCAGTCTTGGTTCGGAGCGAATATCGAACAGGGGCGAACTCTTTTTATGAAGGCGCGAAAAAGCGACCCGAATGACCCTGTCCTCGGTGTCAGTTATGCTTTCGCCTTGATCGCTTTGAAAGATAAAGACCTTGCCGATACAGAAGAGGCGCGGGAGATCTTAACTGAGATGATCGACCTCACGCCTACCGACTATCTGAGTGAAATCTTGCTGGGCTATGCACGCGAGGCATTGGCAAGATTAGATGATCGTGACGCGGCACGTGATTATGTGGGCCTATTTCTGGATGGGAAGGTCCCTGCGTAAACCGAGGCTTGGGTTACTGCGAAACCCAAATAATACGCCCGATCCACTGAATATCTCTGCGCGCAAGACTGCGGTTTTCATATTCGGGGTTCAGCGAGATGAGTTCTACGACTGTATCTGTTAGTTTACGCAACTCTTTCGCCATGACCTCTCCCGCATTGGTTTTGACAACAACACGGTCGCCACGACGTACCGTTGCATTGGGAGCGACAAGGATTTTGTCACCAGCGCGTAAAACGGGGTCCATTGAGTCACCTGCAATTTCTAAAGCATAGACATTGTCATCTAACTCACCTGGGATACGCACATCTTCCCATGATCCGCCGCAGGGAAATCCTGCATCGTCGAAATACCCTTCATCGCCAGCTTGAGCTAATCCGATAACGGGAATTGCGGGGCCAGACGCGCCTTTATTCTTGGCCATACAGGCGAAATCTTCGAAATCCATTCCAACGGTTCTGAGGACCTTCGAAATTGATTCTGTGGAAGGCCAGCGGGGTTTTCCAGAAGATGTAATGCGTTTTGATTTGTTGAAACTGGTCGCGTCTAACCCTGCGTCGCGCGCTAGTCGTGACGGAGAAATTGATTGTTTCGTCGCGAGGCGGTCAAGTGCGCCCCAAATTTCCGAGTGTGAAAGCATGATTTGAGTTAGGACTAAATGCCTATGACGTCAAATAAAAAGCCCGCCAGCCGCTCAACTATTGAGGGACTGGCGGGTGAAAATCAAATCAACCGTTCTAGGTCTAAACTGTCTAAGAGTTGTAAGCGCTCTCGCCGTGTAGGCTGACATCAAGACCTTCAAACTCTTGTTCCTCGGTAACGCGTAAACCCATGGTGAGTTTTAAGGCTAAAAGGATTAAGAAGCTCGCAAACGCGGACCATGCGATGACGACAACGGTCCCGACAAGTTGCGTCATAAAGATACCGTCGCCTGTTCCGCCAAGGGCTGTTGCTGAGAGGAAAGGTAGGATTAAAATGCCCAAAATACCGCCGACGCCATGAACTGCAAAGACGTCCAAGCTATCATCAATTTTGAGCTTCACGCGGATCAAATGGACCGCGAAGTAGCAGACAAGACCGCCAGCCAATCCCATTAGCAGCGCCCCGCCTGGACCGATAACGCCTGCTGCAGGGGTGACCGTTGCCAGACCTGCGATTGTGCCGGTTGCAGCGCCGACCAATGTCGGTTTTCTATTTGTCATCGCTTCGATGCCAACCCAGACTAGGGTCGCGACAGAAGCTGAAATATGTGTCACCAATAACGCCATGCCCGCGCCGCCGTCGGCTGCGAGTTGCGAACCTCCATTAAATCCGAACCAACCGACCCAGAGCATAGACGCACCAATCATGACGATGGCGGGGCGATGTGGAACAGCCAATTCGTTTGGAAACCCTTTTCGAGACCCCAACATAAAGACATAGACGAGTGCGGAAATACCTGCCGTTGCGTGAACAACGAGGCCACCTGCGAAGTCGAAAACGCCGCCGCCATAAGTGGACAACCAACCGCCACCCCAAATCCAATGCGCGACAGGTGAGTAGACCACCAGCAACCAAAGTGCCGTGAAGATCAGGACAGGCAGGAACTTCACCCGCTCGACAAATGCGCCAACGATTAGGGCTGGCGTAATGATCGCGAAGGTCATCTGGAACGCTAAGAATGTGTTCTCGGGGATCGTAAGTCCCTCTCTCAGGCCATTAACGGTCAAGTTTTTAAGGAACAGATTATCCAACCCACCCCAGATGCTATTCGCGTCGCCGAACGCGATGGAATATCCAGCAATCACCCAAACGATAGAGGCGACGGCGGCAATCGCGTAAACCTTCATCAACACAGATAGATAGTTCTTAGCGCGTACAAGGCCGCCGTAAAACAAGGCGAGGCCAGGCAAGCTCATGAAAAGGACGAGCGCGGTCGCGGTGAGTATCCACGCTGTATCGCCCGAACTCATCTCTGCGTCTTGCGCAAGGGCCAATGATGGAGTCAGAAATGCAGCGAGTGTTAATCCTGCCGTTTTGATGATGCGTGACACGTCGTTTTTCCCTCAGATATTATGTCTAGGAGGATTAGAGCGTGAGACGCCTCATGCCTGTGCGAAGTCCGTGAAACGATGTGCGTAAGTCGTGCGTGCTCAAATTTAAGGCAAAAAAAGACCCGTCACGCACAGTGTTGGTGCGAGGACGGGTCTTAAATCGTGGGCGCCCCGTATTAAATACGGCCGCGATTGGGTTCACTTTTTAGCTAGAGACGAACTCAGGGTAAGCAGGTACGCCAATTTCAGCTTGGTCTAGACCCGTATACTCGTCTTCTTCACTGACACGGATCCCAATGGTGAATTTCATGGCTAACCAGATGATGGATGAGACGACGGAGACAAAGATAGCGACTGCGATCACGCCAACGAGTTGGGCCATAAAGGTGATATCGGGTGTCGTGAGGCAGACAACCAAGGTCCCGAAAATACCTGCAACCAAGTGAACAGGAATGGCTCCGACGACATCGTCGATTTGGAGTTTGTCCAAAAGAGGAACTGTTAGGCAGGCGAGAAGTGATCCGATCGCACCTATCAAGATGGCCGCAGGCACACTTGGATCAAGCGGGCCGGCCGTAATGGCAACCAAGCCAGCCAATGCGCCGTTGAGCGCCAGTGTCAGATCGATCTTCCCATAGCGAAGCTGTGTGTAGATCACGGCGGCCATTACACCTGCCGCCGCAGCCATATTCGTATTCACGAAGACTTTAGCGATCGAGTCGGCATCATTGATTGTACCCATGGCAAGCTGAGAAGCGCCGTTGAAGCCAAACCACCCTAACCAAAGGATAAAGACACCTAAAGTTGCCAATGTCATGTTCGACCCGGGGATTGGGTTGACGCGGCCATCAACATATTTGCCTTTACGTGCGCCGAGGATTAGCGCGCCCGTAAGTGCAGCCCATCCGCCCGTGGAGTGAACTAGCGTTGAGCCAGCAAAGTCAGAAAACTCTGATCCAAATGTTGCGATAAAGGCGTCTGTGTTCAAAAATCCACCGCCCCATTCCCAACTACCGACGATAGGGTAGATAAATCCTGTCAGGGCGACGACAAAAATGACGAACGGCCAGAACTTGATCCGCTCTGCCACTGTCCCTGAGACGATTGAAGCTGTTGTGGCGCAGAATACCATTTGGAAGAACCAATCAGAATAGGACGAGTAGCCTGTGTCCACATCTTCAGCCGCAAAGCTCATTATTTTGAACTCTCCGAAATAGTTACCGCCGCCATACATGAGTTTATAGCCGACGACCCAGAACATTAACCCAGCAACCGAATAGAGAGTGATGTTTTTCAAACACTGCATGGACACGTTTTTGGTACGAACAAAGCCCGCTTCCAGCATGGCAAAGCCAGCCGCCATCCACATGACGAGAAATCCGCCGATGAGGAATAATAGCGTGTTGAAAACGAATGCGTCATTCGCCGCCAAGCTCTCGAGCGTTGGAGCGTCCTGCGCCCACCCCATTGTGGGGATAGCGGCCAGTAAAGCGGCACCCCCTATGATCTTTGCAAATTTGCGCATTTGGATGTTCCCTCCGAATAAATAACGTAGGGTGACTTTGCACACCACCTCATGTGTGGTGCGAGTCTGGTGGGAGGATGTAAGCGGGAGTCTATGCCGACGCGCATTTTCTGTGCGCCTTCCTGCGAAGAATGCCCTATGGATGTGCGCGTAAGAATCAGGAGTTCCAAATGTCCAAAGCCAACCGCGATACTTTCATCTACAAAATCCTTACTCTGGATCAGTGGGAATCGTTCCAAACTGAATTTAGTTTCAAAGGCTCACCTGTCGATTTATCTGACGGATACATTCATATGTCTTGCGTGCCAGAGCTGAAAGAGACGATGGACAAGTGGTATGCCGATCAAGAAGAAGTCGCCCTGTTGAAGGTTGAGGCCTCAGTCATTGAAGCGGATCTGAAATATGAAGTCTCGCGTGGTGGAGCAGAATTTCCACATCTCTTCGCCGCCATGCCAATTGAAGCGGTTAAACATGTGTGGTTGGTCTCGCCTGCCGCGGGCGTCTATACGCTGCCCGACGACGCGATAGCGAATTAGACCAAAGAATTAGATATTAGGAAACATTATGAGCCTTTTATACAAGACGGGTACTGCACTCTTACGTCGATTGCCTGCTGAACGCGCCCATGTCACAACCGTCAAACTCTTGCGGGCCGGTATGGGACCCAAAACGGGTGTTATCACGTCTGGCGTTTTGAGAACCTCCGTCGGTGGATTAAATTTGCCAAATCCTGTTGGGTTAGCCGCAGGCTTTGATAAAGATTGCGACGTACCCGATGCGATGCTCGGCGCGGGCTTTGGTTTCGTCGAATGCGGTACGGTCACCCCGCGCCCGCAAGTCGGCAATCCGCAACCGCGCTTGTTTCGCTTGGTCGAAGACGAAGCTGTTATCAATCGTATGGGGTTTAACAATCGCGGGCTCGATCATTTCTCTGAACGTCTTCGTGCGCGAAAAGGTAATCCCGGAATTGTCGGCGCAAACTTAGGTGCAAATAAAGACAGTGACGACCGTGCTGGAGATTATGTGACGGGACTGAGCCGCCTTTGGGGTCATGCAGATTATTTCACGATCAACATTAGCTCTCCAAACACGCCAGGTTTGCGCCAGCTTCAGGGCGCAGATGAAATGGAAGATTTGCTAGGTCGTATCGCCGAAACGCGGGCGGCTCTGACGGGTGACGACCCGAGTGTTCCTATCTTCCTGAAGGTCGCGCCTGATGTTGATAGCGGGCAAATTGGCCGTATTGTTGAGCAAGCACGGACTTACGGCATGAATGCGATCATCGTGTCCAACACAACGCTGGACCGACCCGAGAGTTTACAGAGCGTGCATCACGGTGAAGGTGGTGGTCTTTCAGGACAGCCTTTGTTTGAGAAGTCGACGCGAATATTGTCTGAATTCGCAGACGCGGCAGACGGCACAATTGACCTCATCGGTGTCGGCGGAATTGGCTCTGGCGCGCAAGCCTATGCTAAAATTCGTGCAGGTGCCAAAGCGGTGCAACTCTACTCCGCGCTGGTCTATCACGGCCCGCAATTGGTCGTAAAAATTTGTACCGATATCGAAGCGCGCGCGAAAGCCGACGGGTTCAAGACGATCGGTGAAGCTGTTGGGGCTGACCTGACTTGATGAAACTATGGCTCTTGTAGAGCCATAGTTTTTATTTTTTTGGCTTTTTCGAAATGATCTAATCTGTGTGTCTCGATCCACCAGGTTGCCGCTTCCATTAATAGTTTCGGATCGTCATTCTTGTTTTTAAAGAATGCGTAGAATGAGAGCCCGACCGTCTCTCCTTTACTCGCTATTTTTGTATCGCATGTTTCAATAATTTTATTCTTTAACCGCGGCGACATGGTTCTAACCCAACTTAAATGTCGCATTGGCGCGGGCGACCACTGCGGTCTCGGTTCGCAACTGACACTGCACAAAACCTAAACTCCCACCTAATTTTATGACTTCGCTGTGGGTTGCGATCCATTCTCCAACCTTTGCCATGCCTGTAAAATCGACGCTGAGGTTAACTGTCACGAGGCTTTTGACCGCGCGACCTTCGGCCTTCATAATCTGCACACAGGACAAGCCCATTGCATTATCGGCGATGGCGCTGATAAATCCGCCGTGGACCAGACCGCGTGAATTACAATGCGCATCCCGTAGTATCGTACCCAGACTGATTTGCTCGGGTTTAACCCATGAATAGAGCGGCTCCCACGGATCGGTGAAGGCTGACTTTCTGAAATGCGGGGCATAGGTTTCGGGGACATTTGCCATTTTCAAATTTCCTTTGTCATAAAGACGTTCCGTGGGTTCTGAACATAGTCTCCAAATGGACCACAATATGTATAGCCTAAGTTTTCATAGAGCCGACAGGCTGCCCCATAAGGTGGCGTATTGTGGGTCTCTAAATATAAATTTTGCAATCCATTGATTTTTGCGACCGATTCAATATGTCCCATCAATGCGCGACTGACACCCTTGCGTAGATGATCGTCATGCGTACGTACTGACTTGATTTCACCGTGATCCGCATTGAGTATTTTTAACGCAGCGCAGCCCATTAATTCGCCGTGAGAATTACGAGCCACAAACATCTGAACGGCAGTTGATTTCAATGAAGTGATGCCAAGGGCATGTGAGCAGGCATCACGTGTTGCGAAGGTCAAATAAGATTGGAGCAACTCTTGAAAATCTACCGCTTCAAAGTCTGCAGGACTAATGTGCATGGGCGCTCTCCATAGTTTTTCGGATTGCGGGATAGGCGACTCCGAGTGTGACCGCGCGCATGATGTAATAGACTAAGAATGCAACCCAAATTCCCACAGCTCCAAGTTTCGGGTAAATCACATAATGTGCGACGATATAGATAATGACCGCCACGATGCCTGCGTTCCGCATGGCGGCGGTTCGCGTTGTCCCGATGAAAATGCCATCCATTTGAAACGCTGCGAACCCCGCGATGGGGACTAAGGCGCAATAGGGTAAATATGTGAGCGCGCTGGCAATCACAGTTGGGTCGGTTGTCAGGATTGGGATGAGAAACGGTCCCCCGAAATAGATTAACCCACTGAGTAACGCCGCAAAGCCAATCGAAAACTCGCTCGTAACGCGGACGGCGCGATCAAATCTGTTGCGGTCCTTTGCCCCGTAAGCGGCCCCTGTGACCGCTTCTGCTGTGTGGGCAAAGCCATCGAGGACGAGCGCGGCCATCGTGATGAATTGCATGAGCACGTGATACCCTGCGAGGAATGTTTCCCCTTCGCTCGCGGCGGCGTTTCCAAAAAAGCTAAAGCCAACAGTTAACGCCATTGTTCGAATGAAAATATTTCCATTTGCGATACCAAGTTTCGAGAGCGCATCCCGTGCCAATAAAACCTTGCGCGTGAAGACCCCCTGACGCCATCCTCCACGTCGTTTTACTTCACGCACCATGAGGAACAGACCTGCCGCAAAACCTGCCCATTCCGCGACGGCACTTGCCAGACCTACGCCGATTAAACCGCCGCCTAGAAGGATCACGAAAATTGGGGAAAGGATGATGTTCACGATGTTCAAAACGATCTGCAATGCGAGCGCTAGACCCGCACGGCTAATCCCGACGAACCACCCCATGAGGGCGATGGTGCCAAGGGTCGCAGGTAAGCCCCAAAGGCGTGCGTTGATATAATCTCGCGCGCTACTTTCGATTTCTGGACTTCCCGTGAAGATCATAAATGCCCCTGTGAGCAGCGGCACTTGCAAGACGAAAATCAGAAACCCAATTAGAACGCCCAAGGGAATAGCGCGCATGATATGAGCCTGAACTTCGTGCTCTGCGCCCGCCCCGTCACTTTGCGCCGCGAGGCCAGCCGTTGACATGCGGAGGAACCCAAACCCCCAATATGCGATACTATAAATAACAGCGCCCAGACCAATCCCTGCTAAGGCCTGTGTGCCGACAAATCGTCCAACCATTAATGTGTCGACAAGGCCAACGATCGGGGCCGCGCCATTGGCGAGCATAATCGGCCAAGATTGACGGAAAACTTGCCCGCGCGTGAGGGTTTGGTGTGAGCGTGTCATGGGACCGACTTAGGTCTGCGTCATCTTTATGTCATCCTCTATAATTGAGGTTTGCGTGACCATCGAGTTGGTATGATTCCTGCTTAGATAATCCTCTACGTGAACGGGTCGCGTGAGTTAGATAGGAATTGTAACGTAATGGGTCAGGGTTTCCGCCTTATTGTCTTGATGCTTTCATTCCTATGGCTGTCATCGACGCAGGCTTTTGGGGCATCTACGTCAGCGGATGCGCTTTTCACCAAGGGGAAGTCCTATCATGACGGTGTTGGCGTTGCGCAGAATTATGATGTCGCGCGCGCCCTCTACGAACGTGCGGCGGCGGCTGGCAGTACCGACGCGCAACTTAATTTAGGGTACCTTTATTTCGTGGGTGAGGGCGTTACTCGCAACTTTGTGACGGCTCGGAAATGGTATGAACGCGCGGCCAAAGCTGGCGATGCCTCTGCTGTGAAAAACCTCGAATTCATGAATACGCAAGGATTGGGCATTGCGAAAAAGAGAGACGTAAAGTCTCGCAAAATTACCAAAACCCTTCCGAAGCCAAGGGGTGTCAAATTAGGCATGATCCCTGAAAACTATTTATTAGAGGCCGACACCTTTGAAGCCCGTGCCGCCAAAACACTAGGTCCATTTTATACGCGGTCCTCAAAATTTGAGCGAGTCACTATAGACGCGATTGAGGAGGTTGCGGTGACGGTTCCGATGGCTGCGGCACCTGTGCAATCGCTTGCAACTATGGCTGCGACGGCGCCTACGCGAGACCAATTTTTGACGCGTCTGCGGAATAGAAAATCAGGGCTTTCGACAAATACGGATGTTGCTGTGCTCGGTGCATTTATCTTCATACTTACGTTGATCAGTCTTATTTTATGTTCTGATTTCTATGTAAAAAATCGCAAGCGTGCGACTCATAAGCTTGCCGTGGAGTTCTTTGAGCAAAATCGTCGAACTGTCCGTGATGCTTATTTTCGCTATTCGGCGGAGTTGAGAGAAATGCGCTATGCCGAGAGTAAGCTCGACACTGTCTTATCCGTGTTAATTGTCCGATATGTCTTACGTAATTATGGTTTGGATGAGTTGGGTAATAAACCAAAGCAAGGCCAATTGATTGGGAAAATCCGAACGCTTGCGCGTAAAAACCCTGCGGAATCACGTCATCTCGCGGGTTCGCTTGCCCCACATATTTTAGATTTAATTCGAAGCGATATTAGGGCCCTCGATATAGAACATGAAACGGCTTCCACGGCGCCTGATTTCTATACAGCGCCAGTTGCGACACGTGCCAAACCGGTTTGGAAACCGCGGATCGTTTCAGCCAATTAGCGGCCTTGAATTTAATCCCAAAACCAGACGGATGGGAATGGGCCATGGGGTATCGCTAACAACCTCCGCTGAAGCTTTGGTTTCAACATACGTGACGGTAACCGTGAGGGCTGCCAGGGGTAGTGTTATATTGTTTTACGCAACTGACGTCACGCGGCAGTGGTTTTTGATGAAACGGTAAGGAAAAAATGTTTGGGGACCTTTTTCTGGGTGAACGCTGAACAACTAAGCCGTTCGGATAGTACGGCTTTTTAGAAATGGGTTGGTAAAAATATTTCAGGTGAGCGTGGCAAAAACGGCTCAAACAGCGGGAACCGAATTGAAATTTGTCTACATGACGTCTTCCGAAATACCCCAATACATACCCTTCGGTAGGGCCTCTTCGTCGATCCAAGAGATACTTTCGGATTTCTCTCCATTAGAGGATATAAAGTCGAGTAAGGGTTGCGCGACGGTTTCAGCGGGGATGATTAGCCCTTGGATAACAAACATATCATCGTCATGTCGCGTGTAAGCATTTAGCGCTTCCGCATTTCCAAGTGAGAAAGCATGAGTCTCAGCCCCAGAGTTTCGGATATAGTGTTTTAGAAGGAGGCCACCCGAAGCACTGAGTGATGCGACGATCTGCATTTCGTCGTTCGTCATGTCATCGCGATAGGTAAGTACAATGTCGGACTGCCATTTTGATTTTGCCTGCTCAATAATAGCCGCAATCTGTTGTTTGTCTGGGCGTGTGTTCGATTTTAAGGTTGGGATAACAGACGAAAATATGAGGGCCATTGCTCTTAACCCAAACCAGAAACCGTCCGGATTAGGTTTATACGTGCGGTGGCGCCCAATTTGTCATGGAAGTACCCCGTGCTGTAGAGGCGGTCACGTTCCAGAAAGCCTTGCAAGATGGCTCTACGTTTCTTGCGGAATATAAACCCAGGGACGCGTTTATATTCGCGGCGGATGTTGAGTTCAAAGTCGTCGTAAATCTCTGCAGGCGTGCCGAGGATAGATAGATCAATGTCCAGTATGAATTGTCCATCGATGTCCTCTGGTGCATCATGGCTTTTCGTCGCCAAAATCAGATCGGCGATACGCGAGAACACGTCTCTGTCTGCACCGCAATCTTGTAACCAATCGGCAGCCCATTCGGCGCTGTCTTCCTCATTCGTGGCTGAGAATGGCGCATAGACAGCATCGTGAAACCAAAATGCCATTTCGATTTCATCGGGGCGGTGAGTGATATCCCGCACATCATTCAAGTGACGCAAACACGCCGCGATATGATCCAAGGTATGATAAAAGCGATGCGGCTCTGCATGGGCCGCTATCAAGGCGTTATAAGTCTTTCCATCAATAGTTAAATTTAACCGCCCGCAAAGCGCAGTCCAGCGTTCAAAACTACAGGTTTTCTGTGCGTCGCTCATGAGGCGTCTTGGGGCAGGAGGAAATGTCCAGACAGCGCCGCGATTGGCTTGTCGAAACTTTCTTGCCATGCGCGGACGCGTACATTGGCGACACGACGACCTTCCTTAATGATTTCGGCCCGGGCGAATGTCTCAACGGGTTTTCCCCGCCGGAGATAATCAATGTTGATCCCAATGGGTTTGGAGAAGGGGAGGTCTGGATTATGGCGGCGTATTTCTGCCATCGCGCAAACCTCCATAAATCCGCCAACGGCGCCACCATGCAGGGCAGGCAAGGAGGGATTTCCAATATTTGAGCGTAAATAGGGCAGGACGAGAAAAAAATCGTCTCCCATGAGGCGCGCTTCAATGCCCAAGGTTTTCGCGTAGGGGATTGATGCAATAAGGTCTTCGGCCAAGCGCTGTGTCATGACGTGACTCCTTTTTGCTGGCTCTCAGGGTGCTTGCTTTCAGGCACGTTCTTTCTCGGTGTGCCATAAGCTGGCCCCGTTATCATGAAACAAGCTTGTGCTGTGGCTACTGGATTATCTGCGTCGCCATCATGTGCAACGGCGCGGATGAAGGCGACATGGCGTGTTGTTTTATAACAAATGGCTTCGGCAATAATTGTCTCGCCTGGCGTTGCCGCTCGTTGATAATCAATCCGCAAGGAAAGCGTTGCGATAGGCATAAGCTCATCAAAGGCTGCCATCGCCGCCATACCACATGCTTGATCCAGTAAAGTCGTTACAGCGCCCCCCGCGATCACGCGAGAGCGCGGATCCCCGATTAGGGCGGTGTTGTAGGGTAAGGAGAGCGTCCCGCGTCCTTTGTCGATGGCAACGAATTTCATCCCGATCTCATTGGCATGCGGAACACCGCCAACCATAACAGGTCCCATTTCCCAGAGTTTTTCGATAAATGAACTCATTGGTGGGCTCCTTTACAAGGCCGCGTAGACAGCGTCGATCAACGCACGCGGACGGACATCGCCAAGCAACGTATTGCGTTGGCGGTTCATCACATATGCGCCATGTAATCCTGTGACAGGATCAGCGAAAACGCAAGATCCCCCCCAACCGCTATGACCGAGCGTTGCCGCATTGGGGCCGTAGAAATAATTTGGATCATTGCGCATCACGCCCGCTGCGAAATCTAATTCAAATGGAAGGACAAGGTTCTGACCTTTGATGCGAGATTGCGAAAATTCTGCGAGGCTGTCCTCCGATAATATGGGCGTGTCGCCAAGGCTGCCGTTGACGCCGATTTGCATGAGTGTCGAGAGGCCGCGTGCGGTTGCATGGCAATTTGATCCAGCCAATTCAGCTTCCCGCCACGCTGCCGACCCTTTGCCGCCTGGTGATGACCAGGGCTTCATAAAGGCCCAACGTGTGGCCTCTGTGATTTCACCCATTTCCGCGAGGGCTTTGGGCTTTTGCATCTGTGCGCAGCGATCATGTTCGGACGCCGGCAAGCCAATCCAAACATCTGTATTTTTCAACTGGCAAAGTTCCTCGCGCAGGATTGTGCCTAATGTGCGACCTTCGGGATCGGCGCGGCGGGCGATCTCGCCGGCGAGGAAACCGTAGGTTACGGGATGATAGCCAGAGGCTGTGCCGGGTTCAAAAATCGGAGCCTGTTGTTCCAGTTGATGAATAGTTTTATCCCAATCAAACCAGTCTTTGGCGGTCCATTCTGGATTTGTGATTCCCGAGACACCAGCTTGATGGCTCATGAGCTGCGCGACGGTTAGGCCGTCTTTACCCGCTTGCGTGAATTCAGGCCAGATCGTGTCGATGGGTTGGTTGTATCCGATGTGATCTTCTTCGACGAGCCACGCAATCACGAGGGCCGCTATAGCTTTACCAGATGAAAAAACCGCGAAGAGCGAGTCATCTGCGACTTCGGCGGACTTGTGTCGGTCAGACCAGCCAGCGCGAATATCAATCAGGGTTTCGCCATGTTGTTGGATGCAAAATTGAAATCCCAACTCGTCATGTTCCGTGAAATTATTCGCGATGACATCTTTTAGGGATGAAAATTGTGGTGGCAGAAGGCCGTGTAAGGGAAAATTGGTCATGAGGTCACATGTAAAGGAAGCGCGTCAGTAATAAAGGCCTGCATTCTGATAAGTGGCAGTTCACCCGCGTCCAGGGCGTCTGCGGCGCGCATGATTTCATAGACGGACGAGACCGAAGCGGCCAAGGCTTGGCGCGACGTTTGACCCAATAGACGTCGTCCGAGGAAGAGCGCGGCGAGACTATCGCCACCGCCGTGCGGAACAGAGGTGAATTTCGGATGACTGACTTGGAAAGCGGTCACTTCGCCGTCATCACGACTTTCCCAACGTGCGCCAATGTCATCGACATCTGGATACGAGGTAATCAAACGCGCGGGCAGGTCCCCGCTATGCCTAGTGCTGTGGCTTTTAATATAGTCAAGTTCCCACAGGTTCGGTGTGATGAAATCCGCGAGAGGAACAAGGCGGTCGATGATCGCGGCGGCGCGCGCTTCGGGTATATAAAGACGACCGTGATCTCCCATCACAGGATCCACTGCGATTGTGACGTTTGGATTTTGTTGGCGGATGTGCTCGATAATCTCTGCGCAAAGATCGACATGGTCTGTGTCGCCCATATAGCCTGTCAGCACACCGTCAAACTGCAAGTCCTGCGCTTTTACGCCTTCCCAAATATCGCGAAGACGTGCGGCATCGACAGCTCCGCCGCCTGGCGGACCCCAGCCAGGATGCCGCCCCATCAATGTTGTTGGCAGCACAACAGTTTCTATTCCGAGGCGTTGCAGGCAAAAACTGGCCGCGCTAGCCCCGACGCGCGAGCTGGCGACGGTTGAGCTGATAACAAGTGTTTTTGGGATGGACGTGGTCACGGCTCTGCTTTGGCGCTAAGTTGAGCGGAACGCAATAATCGACGTCAAAGAAGTGGAAGTTTCATGTTGTTCATCTGGCACAATCCGCGCTGTTCCAAATCGCGACAGACTTTGGCGCTGATCGAGGCGGCTGGCGTCGAGGTTCATATTCGCTACTATCTGAAAGACGCTCCCAGTGTTGGGGAAATCAAAGACATGATAGCGCAACTCGGGATGGATGACCCGCGTGCGCTTATGCGGACGGGTGAGGCTATCTATAAAGACGAAGGCCTCAGAAACATCTCAGACCCTGCTGTTTTGATCGGAAAAATGGCTGAATTTCCAATCCTGATCGAACGCCCGCTCGTCTCAAACCGACACACGGCTATCATTGGCCGCCCACCAGAAGCCGTAAATACGCTTCTTTAACGGGCCTCTGATTAGCTTTAGATGCTTTTCCCAGCAAAAGCGCATCGCCTAAACGGCTTGTTAAGCAAACTCCTTCATTCCCTAGTTAACCATGATGGGATGACACGCGTCTCCCATATCTTGATTGCGGGGGACGATATGCGTCTTGGGACTTTAACATTGTCGGCTACTTTGTCGGCCGCTTTACTATCTGGATGCTCCTTTATTGGTGGGCAGTCGGGGACGTATAAAAACCCGTTCATGAAACAAAAGCAGGCGCAGAACGGCCAATATGGCGCGCGCCATGACGCACGTGGACAACAGGGCAACCGTTGTCAGATTTACACACCGACCCAACCTATTCCCCAAGGTTGTCGCCCAGAACAAGTGACGTTAGCGACCCGCCCGCAACAGGGTCAGATGCGTGGCGTGCAAGGCGGACAAGCGGGATATGGCGGATTCCCGCAAGAACCTAATTTTGGCACACCAAGCTATTCGCAACCTGAATATACGAGCGGGGCCTACGGTACAGCCGTTGGACAAACGGCTGCTCTTGCACATCACACATCCGGTCCAAAGAAACGGAAACCAAAATTGCGCGGTTCCCTCTCACTCGGTCTTGAGCGGAGTGTTTCTGGTGACTTGATTGATTATGACAAATTCTCGGTTGACGCAGTAGGGGCTTATAACCCTCAACTTTATATCGAAGGACGACAATCTGGCTTGGATCGCACGGGCGATCGCGTAGAAACGACCTACACAGCCAATGTTCTGCCTGGAAATCTACCAAATTATACTGACGCCGATTCTTACTTTGTGCCTCGTGCATATGAAGAAATTTCGAGTCCAAGTATTTCGTTTGACGATGCTTGGGCCGCGCCAACACGTGTTGCAGGTGGGTTAGAATATATCGCGAGCGGTAGAACGACGTTTTTTGCCAACGCTGGGTACACACACTCCAAAGGCAATAGTGGAACATCCGCAACTGTCAAAGGAACCATATACCAAGTCAACGAAGTGGGCGTTTACGACTATATTCCACCCGTAGAATCCGAGCCGTTTATTCCCGGTATCAACGGTGGCCCTGATACACCACCCGTTGCAGCAAGACCGGAAGAATTCATTCGCGTAGACACAGATGTTACGGCGTCTTTTGTTCCGAACCAAGAGATCGCGCAATTTGATTTTGATTTCTCAGAAATGCGCCGCTTCGATTTAGAGGCAGGTGCGCGTCATTATTTCAAACCCGTGGTAAAATCTGAGGGTTACAAGACAGTTACGCCATTTATCGGCGCGTCCGCTGGGGCCGCACATTATAATGCTGTCGATGTAAAAGTGACCCAACGTCAGCGTTTCTATGAACGTGGGCTTTCACTCAATGGCGCTGCACCAACAGAAACGACGCCAGCGCAATATTACGATATTACAGGCCCTGCCACGACCGTCTCTATTTTCGAAGATCAATGGGTCCCCGCCGGTCAACTGAATGTGGGTGCCGAATGGCAGATTACGCCTAAGACGGCTTTAGCCTTTGAATCAGGTGTGCGTGTCCAGGGTGGTCGAAAGTATTCAAATGGATCACGTGCCGACACAGATATATCAATTCCGATGACACTTCGTGGGTCATTTAATTTCTAGGTGAGTACCATTAACCAGGCAAAGTCCTGGATTCGTTAAGGTTTTGTTTCCGCTTTGGGAACAGTTTTTTAAGCATCTTCTGTTCTAATCATAAACAGAAGACGAAATGTTCGATTTAAAGGAGGCCGATATGCGGCTTGCAGCTTGCGCACTATCAGCGGTTTTATTGTCGGGTTGTTCTTGGTTGGGCCTCGGCGGCAACAGTAACAGCTACGGAACGTCCAACGGCGCTTACGGTACAAATTGTGCCGCGTCTCAAGGGGCAGGCTATGCTCAAGCTGGACATTATGGCCAACAAAACGGCGCTTACGGTCAACAGGCTTATGGCCAACAGGTTGGTGCGCAAGGCGGCTGTGCAGGCGGTTCATATGATGTCGGTTACGGCGGTGCACAGGGTTACGGTTATGGTGCTGGATACGGCGCAGGAGTAAATGGCGGCTTCGCAGGTGCACAAGGTTATGGGCAAGCTGGCACACAGGGTTACGGTCAAGCAGGTGCTTATGGCCCGGCTGGCGCTCAAGGCTATGGCCAAGGTGCATACGGACAACAAGCTGGTGCTTATGGGCAAGGGTTTAACGGAGTTGGCGCAAATGGCGCAGCCTTCGGAGCAGCTGGTCCTGTTATTGGCGCAGGTCTCGCAGCACAGGGTGTTGGCGGATCATATGGCTACGGTTCAACAGCTTATGGCTCTGGCGTTACGACGCTGGGTGCTGCAGCGCCTTATGGCGCAGCGGCTTACGGCACAAATGTCGTGGGTTCACAATTATCAAACGGTCAATACGTAAATGGCGCGTATGTTCAAAACGTTGTCGGCGCGCCAATCTACGTGCCGCAGCCATACGCAGCACCATATGGTGTTCCGCAGCTTCGCGGCGTTGGCGCAGCGATGCCGTTCGGTTTCGAAGTCTTTGGTGGAACCGAAGTCGGCGTGAGCGGTGAATTATTTGGCGGAAAATCCGCTGGTCCTTCTGATGGCGGCGGTGGACAAGCGGGTGCAATCGAAGCCTTTGATTATACCGATGCGTTCTCTGACGGTTTCACTGTCGGCGGTGCTACGACATATGATATTTCCCGAAATACAACATTATTGGCGTCTGCTGGATATTCCAAGCAAGAGGGTAACGCAGTTTCAACGGGATCCTTCCAATCAGGTGTCTATGATCCTGTCACATCTGCGTTCACACCTGATGTTGGATCAACAGAGCGTGCGCTCGTTGGTCAATTTGATGACCTTGAGCAATACACAATCGAAGGCGGCGTTCGCCAATATGTTGGGAAAAATGTCGGCCTGCGTCCCTATGTCGGCGCAACGGCGGGTGTTGGATACAATACAGGTGTCAACCTGACACAGACCTACTCCGATGACGGAACGCTGTTTAACCAACAGGAATTTATCGATAGCGGCTGGCGTCCAACCGCCTCCGGTGTCGTCGGTGCCGAAATGGCTGTCGGCCCACGTGGCGCAATTGGTGTCGAGACAGGTGTTCGCTGGCGCGATAATTTGAAAGCGAACTCAGGCGGTGAAGACCGTATTTCCATCCCTGTGAAGCTACGCGGTCGCCTTTCTTTCTAAACGCGTTCCCCTATAAAATTCAGAAAATCGACCTCAATTTAAAGACTGAGGTCGATTTTTTCGTATCAAAATGACTCAATTGGCCTCTGCTTTGCAACGAGTTCTCCCAAGATGACGGATGAAAAAGGCGATTGTGCCAATCCGGAACACTAAGGGTGAAAACCATGCGATTAATCATGCTCGGCACCGCCGCAATAGCACTTTCCGGCTGCTCCTTTCTTGGCCTCGGCGAAAAGAAATCGAACACACATTATAACCAACAAACTGGATATTACGGCCAACATGCCACGACAACCGTTTCGAACAAAAGCTGTCACTCTGGCAATTGTCTGGCACGCTGGAACCTTGAAGGCGGCGTCGGCACAGTTCTTGAAGGTGGCAAAAATATCATCACAGCCAGCAAAGCGCATAATATTGCAGGTCAAAACCTTAATTCGATCTCCTTTGAAAACGCTTACGATCCGGGTGTTCGCGTTGAATTGGGTGGATCATATGCTCTTGCTCCGAATACAAAAGTCTCGTTGATCGGTCATTACGAAGAAGCCAATGCCAATCAGGATCGCAACTGGGGTACAGTTGGTGGTCAACAGCTAACCGGTGAATTGTCGGATTATAAAGCCTTCGGTGGCGAACTTGGTCTACGTCAGTACTTTAAGCCAACAAATGGCATCATCCTCAAGAGCATTCGTCCATATGTCGAAGGTCGTGCAGGTGTCTCAAAGGTCAACGATATCGGCGTTAGTGGCACACAATTAGGTGGGGCTGTCTTCAGTGCTGCTGAAATTCCACTCTATAAAGACACTTGGGTCGGTACGGCTGCGGGTCTTGTTGGTGTCGAAACACCGCTAACACGTTACACAACGATCGGTCTGGAAACAGGCGTGCGTTACCAAGGTGGTCTTAGATCAGATAATAGCGTCATCGCGCCAGGTTCCACATTGAGTGGTCTAAATAATAATTCTGGACGCGTTTCAATTCCAGTCACTCTACGTGGCCGTTACCGCTTCTAAGGTTTAACGCACCCAATAAAATGGGGGCAGCAGCCCGCCGAAACGGTCGCATTATTTGCGATATGGTTTCGGCGGGTTTTTTAATGGCTGATCTATGTGTGATCAGTTATTTTACAGAGGCTCTATTTACCTGAAGTTTGTTGCACATTTGCGGAGGCGTCTGCATCGGTCGTATCAATCGCTTTACGTTCGCTGTCTCGGACCGCTTGAA
>CALHXF010000087.1 GCA_938040095.1 uncultured Caulobacterales bacterium | reverse complement strand
CCGTATGTTTTTGTTTATAGGCAATTTAGCCCTATTACATTCTGGATAGAACGCCACATTATGTGTGGCAAGGGCGCGAATCACACAGCGGCCAAAATGCCCGAACCCTGTTGCGCTTTAGACACTATAAATCATCTCTTTAGACCTATATTGGGCATCCCAGCGCCTCAAGGTCACCTCTAGCAGTGACCTTTGCCGCCTCGCGCGCTATGAAAGTCCAATGCCTAGCCCCCGCACTCTCACCCAAACGCCCGCCGCCGATCTGGATTGGTCGGATGACGCGACGCCCAGCGCGACGCAATTTGGAGATATCTATTTCTCCATTGATGGTGGCTTGGATGAAACCCGCACCGTGTTTTTGGAAGGCTGTGGCCTGCCTGAGGCGTGGGGAAATCAGCGTCTGTTTACAATCGCTGAATTAGGCTTCGGGTCTGGGCTTAACTTTCTAGCGACGTGGCAAATGTGGAATCGCACGCGCTCGGGCTCACAACGATTGCATTTCGTCTCAATTGAGAAATTCCCATTCGATAAAGCCCAACTCACCCGTGCGCTCGCCGCGTGGCCCGAGTTAGCAAAATACAGCCAGCGCCTCATCGAATTCTGGCCTGGCCGTGTACGTGGAATACATAGGTTGGAATTCGACGCGATCACGCTCACCCTGATCCACGACGACGTGATCAACGCCTTTGATCAAATCGACGGCCTGCGAGCAAATGCCTGGTTCTTGGACGGGTTCAGCCCCTCAGGAAACCCCAACATGTGGAGCGCAGAGGTAATGTCAGCCATCGCGAAACATAGCGCCCCACACGCGAGACTGGCGACGTTCTCAGTGGCAGGTGCCGTTCGCAGAGCGCTAACCGACGCTGGATTTAGCGTAAAAAAAATGCCCGGCTTCGGAAGGAAGCGACATAGGCTGGAGGCGGAGCTGGGACCAGATCTCAGTAATGCTGTTTCTTGCAAACCTTTCCCCATCAAACACGCCCTGATCGTTGGCGCAGGCATAGCAGGGAGATCGCTGGCGCGGGCCCTCAAAATTCGGGCTATTTCATTCGATATTATTGATGAGCGAAAACATCCCGCCGCGAGCGGCAATCCACTCGCACTTGTCAAACCCCGCTTTGATTTGCAAGATAGACCCGAGAGTCGGTTTTTCCTGGCCGCCTATCTTCACGCGCTTCGGGCCTACCCAGAATCTGCCGTGATAGCCCAAGGTATCAGGCAGTTGCCCAAGACTGAGAAAGACACAGCTCGCTTTGAAAAACTTGTCACCCAAGCGGCGTTAGGTGAAAGCCATCTGTCGCTGTCAGGTGACACGCTGGAAATACATAGCGCCCTCGTTATTGACCCCGACCGTATCTTTGATGATGTCGACATACGCGTCGAGAGTTATGAGGAGGCCCGCGCCAAGACTAATTACAGCCATGTTTTTTTAGCGGCTGGCTATGGCCTAAGTAAGATTGCACCCAATCTTCATTTACGAATGTCTCGGGGGCAATTGACTTGGTCCGAACCTGTTGCTGATCGTCCCCTCGCCTATGGAGGTTATGTTGCCAACATTGACGGCGCAGCCCTTGTAGGCGCAACGCATGATCGTTTGGATGATACGGACCCATTTGCCCTTAGGCCCAGAGATGACACACAGAATTTATCAGCCTTGTCAGACGTCTTGAATTGCACTGTGACACCCATTGATCGTCCATCCCGCGCCAGCGTTCGGGTCACGAGTCGGGACACTTTACCAATTCTAGCCGACCTAAGCACAGATACAGAACAGGTGGTCTGGGCTATGACTGGCCTCGGTAGTCGTGGTTTTACATTTGCACCCTTACTTGCGGAAGCTTTGGTCGCTGATATTTGCGGAGAGGTTGGACCTCTAGACCGCCACGTTCGGACCCTATTCGAAGCCCAAACGCGCTATATTTAGAGGACGCATTCTTAGATCAGACTTGGCAATTACTCGCTGCGCTCATCAATATGGACGTCACCTGAGCCCGAGGACCTGATCTCCACATCACCCGTGACGCGGTCGATACGAATGTCGCCAGACCCAGTGGCGCGAAGTGTTGCATTGGTCACATCACCTGCGAACTCGATTGTCGCGGAACCTCTGGCCACAGCTGTGAGGCTCTCGATCTGCCCGCTTCCGATATCGATGTCTCCAGAACCGCTAGATTTTATGTCTGCATTTAGACTGTTCAGCGAGTCTATATCGAGATCACCTGAACCTTGACTAGAGTGGGTAAAGTCACCTTCGACATCAACAAGCTCAATATCACCTGAGCCTGACGAGGACAGCGATACATTTCCGCTTACATTCGCAGCGCTCAAGTTTCCCGAGCCCTGTAGGGTTGCATCCAAAGCTCCAATGTCTTCAAGGTCAACGTCGCCAGACCCTTGAGATTTAATTAGAACATCTCCGCTGTTACCGCCTGTTAAATCACCTGAACCCTTCAGAACGACAGCCATCTCATCGGAAGTCCCAACGATCAGGTCGGCAGACCCGCGACTATTCAAGGCTAATGTACCGTCAATATCGCCGAGCTGGACAGCCCCACAGTACCGAAGATCAAACTCGGCGCTGCCAACATCTGGCGCGCCGTCTGTAAACAGTATTGAATTATTGATAACAAGGTTCGTGTCATCAGGAACAGTGATCGTCAAAATAGGCATTTCGTCTAGATCTTCATACCCGCCGAAACGACCACTCTTCTCTTTTCCAAACCAATCAACGGAGAAACTCCCGTAGGATGATTTACATTTCTTGCCATTAATATCGTCTTGGCCGCCATCAATAACGATGTCGTTTCGGCCTTGGACCTTGGTCTGTCCAATGTTCTCATCGACCTCAACATTCATGTCACCGTTGGACCAGTTAATCGTTCCGATAAAATTTCGAATTTCAAGTGTGTCGGCAGCAAAGGCCGGCGTGATAGCGCCCGCGCCTGCCAAAAGACTTAGCGCGAGAAGGCTCTTTTTGAAGGTATTGCGCATGATTAAAATCCAATCCTAATATGAAGGTCCCCTGGGAACTCGACATCAACAAAAACATCGGTTTTATCAGTAACAGAAAGTCCAAACCCTTCGGCACCATGACTCAACTCCAAATAAGAAAACTGAGCGATGACTTTTTCTGCAGCAGGCAGTGAAAGGATCGTGGGGTCAGCTTCAGTGACAGTTGGGCCTGCGGGTGTGGAAACACCCAATACGGTGGCGGTAAATAAAATTGCTGTTTTCATCATGGCGTCTCTCCCTTAGCCAAAATTTGAAATTTGGACGCATGGCACTGCGTCGTCTTGGTCGGCATTGTCTTGGTCAGTATTTCTATTTCGCACGTGGCACCGTGCGGATAGGGTCGTCAATTCGAGGAACGAGGCGCGCAGATCGCGCCTCTTGTCTATTTAGTTTTCCAGATCGCGGAAATCGCGGTTCAACTTCCACTCTTTAGACGTGATGGACCGTTCGAGGTCTTGTAAACGTACTTCGAGTGACCGAAACTTTGATTTCACATCACCATAAGTGGTCGATGAACCTGCGGTTCCTGCTGGGGCCTCATAACGGCTGCGTGCCGTTTCTTGCTCGCGGTATTCGCGAATGTAAGGCGCTCGGGCATCTTTGGGCATTACGACCCAAAGGATCAGATACGCGAAGAACGGAAGACCTGTGAAGACAATTAGCAGGATCGTTAGGATCCGGACCATTGTGTGGTCCCAGCCGATGTAGTCACCGATCCCGGCGCAAACGCCACCGATTTTGCCGTCAACCTTATTCCGCGTTAGGCGACGATGGCGCGGCTCCTGACTATATTCATAGCCATCCTCAGATCCATCCCAGTAAGAGTCACGCATCATGCGGTCTGTCTTGTTTCTATATCGCTTACTCACTTCTCTCTCCAATCCGGAACTTCATCGTCCAGAATGCGCTCCAATACGGCGACGCGCTGGTCCAGAATATCCGCTATTTTTGACATTTGCGTTAGTTCGGTTGCTTGATCATCTGTAATCGTCCCAGCTGTCTTGTTCAGGTGCTTATAATGCGCACTTACCCAGACAATACCAAGGACCATGATGAAGGGTGCGAGGGCTACTAAATTCACATCCATACCTTTCTATCTCTCCAATTTTAGTGTCGCGCTCGGCCCACCCGTTGAACTCGGGGGAAGTTCGGGGATAGCTCTAGGGGAAACTAGAGGGCCGAGCGCTATGATTTAGGTCGGCTTAGCCGGCCTTCTTTTTCGAACTACCATTGGCAGCTTTGGGCTTATTAATGCGTGCTTTCAACGCTGCAAGTTCATCTTCGACTGCATCATTAGCTTCAAGTTCTGCGAACTGGCTTTCAAGGCTATCTCCTGTACCCAGATCGAAACTCTCAACATGAGCTTCCAGATCGTCGACTTTGCGTTCCATACGCTCATAGCGTGAGAGGGCGTCTTCGACTT
>CALHXF010000086.1 GCA_938040095.1 uncultured Caulobacterales bacterium | reverse complement strand
ACGGAACCATTGATTTCATCCATAACATGTCGCGCGATAGCACCCGGAAAGCCGTCCATATCCGTTGCCAATTCTGCGATGATCTTTGGTGAGGGCCAGAAGCGTGCGACGAGTTTCGAAAGCTGATTGTCAGCTTCGGCTAGATCTTCGGGGTCCACCCCTGCAAATTCGATGTCACCTGTCAGTGTCTCATTGACGTGATCTTGAATACGACGAATAGCTTTGTGGCTTTCGGGGTTTTTATCCGAGAGGCGTTTAAACCATGCCGCGAGACCCCAGCTACCTATCCCGACAGCGGGGGCGGCTAAAACGCCAAATACACCTACTGCGGTGGGACCACCCAGCAAGCAACAGGTGCCTCCCGCAAGTAATGCGACGTTCGCAACTAAGTTTTCATTTATGACGCGCCCAGATCCCATGCATTGGACTTATGGACGCAGAGGCGAATATACAAGTTATGCGCGTTATTATCACAAACTAAGCGCGATCAGCTTGCATAACCAATTTCTTGTAATCGCGCAGGTCCCCGTCATAGCGTTTGGCTCTGCCTTTGTTGACCAACCATAATTGATCGGCCGTGGCTTCGGCGAGATAGACATCATGGGTGATGAGCAGCACGGCACCTGGGAAATCATTTAGCGCATAGATCAGGGCTTCGCGGCTATCGATGTCCAAATGAGACGTTGGCTCATCGAGGATCAGGACATGTGGTTTTTCGATCGACATGAGACCGAGGAGAAGACGGACTTTCTCACCACCTGATAATTTCTCAACATTGGTTTCGACTTTTTCATGCGAAAACCCCATTTGCGCGGCCTTGCTTCGGGCTTGGCTTGACGCTGTTCCTTTGGGGAGCGCATGAGTCACATGATCGAGAACGGTTTCACCTTCGGTCAATTCATCGAGTTGATCCTGCGAGAAATAGCCAATCTTCAAACTCGAAGACGCTTTGCGGTTACCTGTCATGAGCGGCAAGCGTTCTGCAATTGATTTCACGAGGGTCGTCTTGCCCTGCCCGTTCGCACCGACAATCGCGACGCGGTCATCAGGGTCTAGACGTAGGGATACGTTACTAAGAATTTTGGCATCATCGCCATAACCAAGATCAGCATTCTCTAGCTCTAACATGGGCGGCGCGAGCTTGCCTTTTGGCGCAGGGAAATTGAACGGCGTTGTGCGTTCCGCAATCGGGATCGCAATGTCTTGCATCTTCTCTAGCATTTTAACGCGAGATTGCGCCTGACGCGCTTTGGACGCCTTAGCTTTGAAGCGATCTACAAAGGCTTGAAGATGTTCTTTGTCTTTATCTTGCTTCACTTTTTGCGAGGTTAACTGCGCGACCTTCTCTGCGCGAATTTTCATCCAATCATCATAGCCGCCGGGTGTAATAGCCAGCTCTTGATGCTCAAGCGCCAAGGTGTGCGTCACAGAACGATTGAGCATTTCGCGATCATGGCTCACCATGATGACGGTATAAGGATATTTTTTGATGTAGCCTTCCAGCCACGCTGCGCCCTCTAGATCGAGATAGTTTGTTGGCTCATCGAGGAGTAGCACATCAGGTTCACTGACGAGGACACCCGCAATGGCCGCCCGCATACGCCAACCGCCCGAAAATTCTTTTGTCGCGCGGTGAAAGTCATCCGCCTTAAAGCCGAGTCCCGAAAGAACAATCGCGGCGCGCGTATCCGCGTTCCACGCATCCATATCCGTCAAGCGTTCATATATTTCACCCAGCTTATCAGGGTCGGTTTCCGTTTCTGAGGCTTTCATCAGGCGGCTACGTTCTATGTCGGCAGCGAGGACAACATCCATAATCGTGTCGTCATTGGCTTCGACTTCCTGTGCGACCCATCCCAAGCGCGCGCCTTTGTTGATGCGAATAGAGGCATCATTTGCGGCTTCTTCGACTTCTTCACGAATGAGACGTAGGAGTGTGGACTTGCCCGTTCCATTGCGCCCAATCAGCCCAACCTTCCATCCCGCAGAAATATGCGCGGAAGCCTTGCGAAACAAAGGACGGCCTTGAACGGCGTAATCGAGATCAGTAATTGCTAACATGCGCGACCCGATACCCGTCGTTGCGCGAAACGCAAGGTTTTTGGGCTGTTGAATGCTGCAAGACGGTGGTTTTAAACGACCCTTGTTGGACGTCCAAATATCACTAGAGTGACAGGCATGATGGGAACAGATAAAGACACATGGTATCGGTCAATATCTGACCGAACCTCAAAAAAGCACTACGCTCCAGAAGAGGTGATCGCGTTGCAGGGCGAACCAATTGAATTTGTTGGATATGTCCTGTCGGGTAAAGCCAAAGCCGTCGCCTATTCCGAAAATGGAGATGTTACCTGGGTTGGACATTTTGGCGAGGGGGAGTTCTTAGGTCACACGTCATTGCTCACCGACTCACCTGCCCGTTTCGAAATTTGCGCTGAAACAAATGTCGAAATTATCCGCGTCAGTGTTCCCGTGATGCGGGAATTACTCTCAACCGAACATGGGTTGAACAGCACATTGGCAAAGGACTTAGCGGTTCGTCTTGACGGGATGACCTCGCGATTAATTGAGGCGTTCACATTATCGACTAGGGGCCGCATTTGCGCTGAACTCTCGCGTCTATCTCGGATTATCGGCATTATGCCTGAAAACCTCATCATTCGCCCGAGCCCCGTCTTTGTGGAACTCGCTCAACGGGTGAACTCAACGCGTGAAACCGTATCTAGAACCGTCAGCGGTCTTCAGAAAAAAAATATCATAGCCCGCGAACCAGGGGCCATCGTGATCCTTGACCCAGATGCTTTACGACGCGCGATTGTCTGACGCTGCGGTACTCTCGATAGCGTAACATCGGAAAGACTGTCCGTCATTATCGTCAATCCGCCCCGCATAGGTGATGTTAAAACGGTCACCTTCAGAATATGCCAGAAGGCTTGCAAAATTCTCAGAGGCCAACAGGCTTTGCGGCGCTCCATGATCTAAAATACTTTGAAGCAGGTGGTCTTCGTTTTCATGCGAGAGATGAATATCGAGCGCGACCTTTTCGTTCGGATATTTGAGACGTAGCGCGATTGCCGATTGGACTGCATCAGAAGCAATTTCAAAACTCTCCGTCACATCCTGACCTGAACGACGAAGCCTATAAAGATGCGGTTGAGAATCCGACGGCGAGATTTGATGCGATGTGTTGGTTTCAGGGTCAGAATTTGAGATGGAGAGCGCAACCTGCGGAAATCCCGTATGCGCCCAGTCCAAAGCATGTGTGGCCGTATATGACGTCGTGTTTTCCGTGTCCCGTATTAGGAGTTGCGCGGGACTGACACGCATGGATTGACCCCACAAAATTGATTGCCCCATCGCAACTTGGGCACAGATGCGGTTCATCAACTCATCTGGCCACGGTCCATCATGTGTTAAAATTCTCAGAGAAGACGCTGCGGTGAGACAATTTTCAAATCGCTCCACCCAATCGTCCCCAAATGGACGGACGGAATGTTCAACAAAGCGATCCTTGTCACAGGGTAAAATTACGTGAAGCGCGGCACCCTCAGTCAGCAAAGCTTCTGCAAATAATATATCTGATCCTGCGGCCAGCGCACCGTACCCTGCCCCCACATCATTGCGCTGTATCGTATCAACGATTTGAATTTTCAGCTCGACCTCCTGACTTAATGTCAGGCCCAAGCGTATCCGCCCTGCATAGTGAACAGGGCGTGGCGGTCTAAAGGGGGCTAACCATCCTTGCGAGGCCCCCCGTTTTTCTAAGATCATTTCGAATTGCTTTAAGGTCGTCGCATGCGCCGCGTAGTTCAGCGGATCAAACGCCAAAGCGCCACGAAGATATATACTCGCAAATACAGTATCCCCTTTGAGGAGGGCACATTCCGCGCGGGTGGCTTGGATGAAATAATGATCGCGCGGCGTTAGGTTTTCTGGGTCAGGTAAAAGGGACTCGATTGCAGCTACGCGTTCCAAAACATATTCGCGTGGCAACTCAGCCATCACCGCCATCGTCGCGCCATTTATACCCGAATAGTAACCACCCGTTTTCTGAAACGCCGCGTCATATTTTTCCATTGCATCGCGAGCAAAAGCTTGTCTTGCCGCCGTAAGTGCGCGCAAATATTCATCTTTCGACAGCCGCGCATTGAGGGCCATGATGTCTTCATCATCATCTACCTCAGCGAGCCCAAAGCGCGCATACTCAGAAATCGCGAGATCAAGCGCACCCGCCCGTGCCAGTGACAAAACAACGGAATGTTGAAGCGCCCTGTTTTCAGGGTCGGCGTTCAAGGCGACCAGTCCAGTTTCGTAATTCTGAATATAATTGTGCTCGTGTGCAGGAGTCATACAAATGGCTTAACGCCTTTCCGAGTGAATTAAAGAGTTTAGACGTCTTTATAACTTCAGCTTTTTTTGATGACCGTGACGACGGTCATGGTCACGGACGGAATTCACTGGAAATACATCTCCATCAAACCTAGGCAGAGGTAATGGGGGACACGTGTTGAATAAAATTGGTCTGATGAAAACCCTATGCGGCGTGTTTATCATGATGGTGATGGCAACGACATCGTGGGCGCAAGCATCGCTCAAAGACGTCTCCGTCATTTACAATAAAATCTATCAGCTGGATAAATCCTATACGATTATTTATAACAACCTTGAAGCTCCAGTTAAGCTCAATGAATTTCAGATCGAATTTTACGGACCGACTGGTGAAAATTTGGGAAATACAGGAATTAGAAAATTCTCGTTAGAGAAAAAAGCCCAAGGCTTTGACTTACAAGTCCCAATCATTGGGTTTCAGCAGATAAAACTATCGATCATTAGCTTACATGCGGGCGATATCGCGGAAATGTCATCTGGAATCAATCCAGCGCTAGGCCTTACTCAAGATAATGAAGTAACCTCTGTCCCAATCCTCGTCAACACACCGCCAATAGCGCGAAATGGGACTCTTAATTTCGAAGCCTCGACTGCAAAAATAACAGGTCGAATTTCTGACCTCTACACGGACCGTGATGGAGATAAATTACGCGTCAGCAAGGGAACTACTGCGGATTTAGACCTCCAACTTGCACCAAATGGAACGTTCACGATTGAGACCCCTAACGTAACCGGGCAATATGATGTCTCTTATGTCGTCACTGATACGAAAAACGCCACGGCGACAGGGCGAGTGACGATCAACCTCACACTGCCAGATACGATCCGATTTGCACTCGAAGATGCAGCGCTGGCCGCAGATCAAGCCCGTATGGATATTCGTGAGAAAGTGGAATTAAATGAAGCGGACGACCCGATGCAAGACGGTTTGCTATCGCGGCTGGAAACCCTCATTAGCCAGAATTTAGAGTTATCCAGCGACCCAGATGCCCTCAAAAATATTGCATTAAAGACCGACGTCAACAGCTTAACTGACACGCTCGCGTTAGCGAAAGCTCAAGCGTCCAAGCAGGCATATTCAGAACAGCTCAGCGAGGCGGATAACGCAACGATAGCCCTAAAAACCCAGATCACAGCGCTTCAAACGCAGAGCGGAACGGATGGCGCAGACATAGTCGAGATTTCCAATGCGCTCGCGGCAAACCAGCAATCCCAAAACGCCATCGCCACAAACCTCAGAACGACTGTTCTCCCTGAGCCCCTTACGAAGGCGCAAATAGAGGCTTGGGAAGCCGAACATGTGGCGCTTAAAAACAGACTACCTTCGTTCAACATCGTTCTAATTTGTGCAGGTTTGGCCGCCCTGGCCTTCCTCGCAGCCATCGTCGCAAAACTGGTTCTATCTGCCAAGGCGAAGACAGCTTTGAAACAAATAACTAACCATGCATCGCGCCCTCAATTAACCCTCAACAAAGCCGCTCCGGCAGGTGTTATTTTCCCGACCAGTCCGTTGCTCGCCGCCCATGTGTCGGCCCCACTCACGGGATCAGCACAACTCACCGCATCTCAACTCCAGAGTCTCACAGGTCCCTATTCCGTTCTACGTCGCGCCTATCAGGCCACAGGACGAATCGGATTTGCGCAAGTTGGCGTTCCGAGTTCCGAAGATTATTCCTTCGGTACAGGCTTTCTCATCTCTGATCGGCACGTCGTGACCAATCGGCATGTCTTTGGACTATACGGGCATTATTTAATGTCAGACAATGATCCTGGCGGGATAGAATTTATAGCGGAAAAAGGCTCTGAACTTTCAGATTTCGTGCCTTTCAAAAACGAACCCCCTCGCCTGATAACTGGGCTTGATATTGCAATTTTCGAATTGGCCCGACCTGTAAGAACGCGGAAACCTATGCGTCTTAAGGCTACAGAAATTGAAAGTTTGGAAACGCGTAACATCATTGCCATTGGATATCCGGACACGCACAAACCTAATGATCCTGAGATTTTATCTGTGGTCGAAAATGACCCTGTCTTTGCCGTAAAACGGATCAGTCAGGGTCAGATTTTCCGACATAGTACCGACACCGGCACGCCATTTGGCGTTCAGACCTCCGTCGATGAAACGGATGAGCACAGCTTCACCATGCCCGCCATTTGTCACAATGCGTCGACAATGGGCGGGAACTCGGGCTCGCCTCTACTGGACATCCGCACGGGAGAGCTACTGGGCGTTCACTTCGCGGGGTTCAAAATCTTCAACCAAAAAGAAGCGGCTAATTTGGCGATGACCATAAAGCAGCTAACAGAGGGCGATGCGAATTTATCGCAGCCCGCGTGATCACCGTCACAGAAATAATCGAAATGTGGGACTATTCAAGACGACATAAATAGGGAGAGAATTATGGCACGTCCAGACAAAGGCGACATTAAAGCGAATGCGGAATATCTAAAAGAGTGGGATGACTATCAACGTATCCATGACAGTAAGAAGCCGATCCTACTGCCGATTTCCGTCAGCATTGAAGACGGCATCATTGCACGAGATCGAATAAAACAATCGGTCATAGCGGAATGGCGCGACGCGTTACTCGAGGAATTCGATCATCATTGCAAAAACCCTAATGGTTATCTTGAAGACGACTATTGCACAGATGATTTCCAAATCATGCTTGATGATTACATCAACTTTTTCAAAAGCGATGGCAGTCAAGGACCTCGTCCGCCCAGCCCGCTAGATTTTGAAATCAATCGTCCCATTTGGTTTCTTTTTTACCTGCCACGCGGGAATTGGAAATTCACAGACGCCATCCAGTTCAGCACAGAAAATGATCGGGATGATTTCGGTCGAAATTTCCAGAAAATCACAACGCTGCAAGACAGTAATATCTTGCTCCTCGCGAACCACTGTCGCTCGAGTCCTGTGGACCTAAAATATAATTTGCACGTCACTATCGCGCAAGATCAGGATGGGAAAATCGTCCACACTGACATCATCATTGATCCAGGTACGAATAACGACACGAGGGGTGGAAATGGCGGAGAAAACATCCCTTAGATAGAACAGACGTTAAATACCCAATTTTATTTTGACCTTAAAGGGTCGCATTCTCAATGCGACCCTCGATCATTTTGCGGTCTATAAAAGTGAGATTGTTGCGTTCAATATACTTCAGGACTTCCGTAAGATAGAGAATATAGTCGTTCCTCCAAGTCACATTTGTTGGGTCTTGGGTAAGCAATATTTCATATTGCCGGTAAGTTTGTTCTAACGTCGCCATTAACGCGTCAGACGTATTGTCTATCAATCCATCAGTGATGAGATGTGATAATGCTTGAACATAACGAAATCTAATTGAACTATTATCAGAATACCCCTCCAATATCTGACTATAAATTTCAATTTGTTGCATCCGGTATGCTTTGGCAATTGCGATATCCTCCAAATTCAAAGAAGTTTGGGATAATCCCGCTAGTGCATTTGCAATTTCTTTTTGAGACAAAATAGAATCTGGTGAAATTTCCAAAGCATCTTCAAAATACTTCTTAGCCTCTAGGTAGTTTGCTCTAGCGTCTTGAATTTTTCCAAGCTTGTGTAAAACTCGCGCCATATTATTCAATCCCCACCCTTTTTCCATCACCCAATCATAATTGCTCGGATCCTTTTGATGGAGAATATCTGCGAGCTCTGCATAAGTTTGAAAGTGTTGCATAGCCCCCTGATATACGTTGTCATATAAATATATCTCACCAACCCAATACTCGCTTTGCGCATGGGAAAAAATGGCGTCTGTATCGTCGGGATTTCGATTATAGACCTCTTTAGTAACACGCGCGGCCGCTTCAATTTGCACACGTGCTTTTTTTATATCGCCTGCATCTAAAGCCACCTGCACCAAAATATGCCTCGCCTTTGCTTGTCGCGCGAGGCTGTCGTCGGGCAGCGCATCTATGTCCTGCGCGTCATAATATTGCAGAGCGCGTACGCCGACACTGTCGAGTATACTTAACCGCCCGACGGGTTCCAGCTTAGCCTTCAAATCCGTGATCATATATTTAACCAAGCCTTCGGCTTGCATGCGGTTGGTTTCCGCCGCCTTGCGCGCATTCACCGCCGTAAAGGTCGTCGTGGCCATAAAGGCAGAAAAGGCGACGGCCACCGCTGTCACACCTTGCAAACGACGACGACGACGACGCGCAGCCCGCTGTATCAAACTATCCAAACCCACGCCGAGCATCGAAGCCGCAAGTTGCGTGACGCCCAATCGAAAACTGTCCCGCGATTGCCCCAAATTTGCGGCAAGAGGTTCGCGTCCGCCTTCCAGTAACGCAGGTGGGAATGAGGTATCGGGTACCCCTTCAACCAAAACACAGACGATAGACGCCTCGCCCTGCACCGCTCGGAACAGACGGATTTCCTCATTCACCCAATGGGAATTTTTGGCGGCGGGCGAACACAACACGATTAGGAAACGCGACCCATTCACCGCATCTTGGATTTTTTCGGATAGACTATGATGGGCGGTTAATTCTGTCGTGTCGCGAAAGAGGGGCGAGAGACGCTCTGCTACCTCCCGATCCATATTCTTCGGCGTTTTAAACGCTTCTAACGCACGCTGCAGCCGCGCGGCGACGGCTTCGTCCGCATGCGCATAAGATATAAACCCAGCATATTTATAGTCAGTCGCTATACCAACCCTCCCTAGCTCAGTACACAAGACTATCTATGGGACAGTTTATTCCTCTAACGCAATGGTGAAACGGTTTTGATTTCAATCCGCGTTTACGGCGTAGTTGGCGACCACCCTCTATCGCTGAACTTACATCTACCAGCGAGATATGTGTCTGCAAAGGCAACAGTTTCCGCTTTCACGTTCTTCGTTGATAGCAGGGCCGTTAGGGTCTCAGCCGACGTGAAGTCACCTATAATTTCTGGAGCTCCAGCTAAGCTTATGAGGCGACCTTGTTCTGGGGATGTGAAATCCAATAGATAGTCATAAATGACCGTCTGCCGCGATGTTGCAATATATTTTGCAACAGAAATCGGGCTAGACTGCTTGAAACCACTGACTTCATAATATCCATAATTTGCGGTCCATTTATCAAAAATACCGCTGCATTGTTTGGGAAGTGCAACAACGCCATGCGCGTAACTTTGTGGTTGAAGGGCGTAATTTAGGAGCCCAAGGCCCGCGCGAGGGTTACTAACGTGGTTCATGGCTTTTTGCGATGTCCACTTTATTGACGGGTGATCGAGTATCAGGAGGATTTGTCGGTTTGTGTCCATACCCAATGATTTTCGGAGGTCGAGTTGGAGAATTTTAGTCAGCGTACTATTCTCAACGAGTTCTGCGGGAATAGCCTTGCTTTTGTGGAGCGCGAAGGATGTTGCGATAATGCCTGAAAGCGCAAATACGATTGGGTGCCTGAAAGACCGTTGCGTATCTTCAGAATTATCATTCATCGGCAGTTTTGAAATAACAACGCCCGCAATGTATAGAGCGCCAGTTGCCCAAAGACCCCAATACCCAAAGAGCCAAGTAAAATAATAACGCGTTTGACTAGCCTCGCCCGCACTGGAGGATGTCAAGGCGTATGGCACAGGGGACCAAACCAATATTGCGAGGGCGAGAAGACCAAGCGCGATCCCAGGCGTTTGGATGATTTTCCATGCGTAAAATGCAAGGTTTTTAGACTTATCTCTGGTCGGGATCGATGCAATCGCGGCAAAAACGAGTCCAATTGCTACAGCTATATTTGCGATAACCCACAGCCAATTTGGAAGACTGGGGTTCGTAACCTTGACTCCAAAGAGTTGATGGCTTGCGTAATTGCTAATTGCCTTCCCGACGGAAACCATGCCTTTCCTAGATTGACCACTCTCTCCTGTTAGAACATGAAAAACAGCATAGGCCAGAACGACAAGAAGCAGCGCGCGCACAACATGACGGTCGCTTCGAATAAGTATAGCGGCAACGAATACGATTGGGGCTGTAATTGCGCCCGAAGTCTGCGTTTCAGCGACAAGGATGAAGAGTACGCCAACAAGGGGCGCAAAGACGAGTAAAGTCGTTTCACGTTGCAAGAGATGAGCGATGATTATCAGAGAAATTATTGTAAAAAATACATCTCCAGCAACATAAGAAATGTTGATGCCGTTAGGAACGGTCGCGATTGAGGCTGTGAGGTAAGGCACACTAGCGGCGATAAAGGCGACAGCCTTGGGGGCGCCTAAGTATCGTACGAGGAGTTGATAAAGAAGAATAGCTCCACCGCACAAATAGACACCAATAACAAATAACCTTGCTATGAGTGGGGACCCAAAGGCCGCAAGATGTGAAAGTAGATTTTCTCGAAAGCCGTTGAAGTAATACGTTACACCAAACCAACTTTTGTTGGAGTATTCATATGTTGTACTGAGCTGGAAAGCGTCGTCATGGATTAGACCTGAGAAGGAGTTCACTAAAACGATATTGGGTAAAAGTATGATGGCTAACAGCGCCAAGTACTCAATTGTTGCTGGTTTGTTATATCCTGTCACTGACAAAGCATATCTCCTTGGGCGCCCATTTTCGCTCACCGAGTAACGATTCCAACCAACTCTTGCAATACTAACTTCATCGTGGTTCTTACTTGAATCTAGATTACGCATATTGCGATTTTTTATGTCTTCGATTACGTGGCTATTCTCTAGTTCGAACGAAAAACCAAACCTGGGAACTTTATAAAATGAAAATATTAGTAACTGGCGGCGCTGGCTTTATTGGGTCAGCTGTTTGCAGGCTTGCTGTCGCGCAAGGACATCAAGTCGTGAACGTCGATGTTCTAACTTACGCCGCGAATCCCGAGAATGTGTCGATGCTGTCTGCACCAGACTATGTCTTTGAGAAGGTTGATATTACTGATGCCGAGGCTATTTCAAAGGTCTTTGAAGTCCATCAGCCAGATTCAGTCCTCCATCTTGCTGCTGAGTCGCATGTTGATCGTTCAATAACAGGGCCAAGGGCGTTCCTGGACACAAACATAACAGGCACCTTTGTGCTTTTGCAGGCTTCGAGAGCCTATGCAGATAAATTGTCGGCTGAACGAAGAGATAAGTTTCGCTTTCATCACGTTTCTACGGACGAAGTTTATGGGGACCTTGGTCCAAATGATCCGGCCTTTTCAGAGACGACGCCCTACGAACCCTCTTCGCCATACTCGGCTTCAAAAGCGGCATCGGACCACCTTGTTCGGGCCTGGCACAGAACATTTGGACTGCCTGTTGTGATCACAAATTGTTCGAATAATTACGGGCCTTACCAGTACCCCGAAAAATTAATCCCGGTCGTAATTCTGAAAGCTCTGAAAGAAGAGGCGATACCCGTATACGGAAGCGGCGATAATATCCGAGATTGGCTATATGTGGATGATCATGCAGAAGCGTTGCTAACGGTTCTCCAAAAAGGAAAGATTGGTCGAACGTACAACATCGGCGGAAACAATGAACGATCCAACCTCGAATTGGTAGAAACAATCTGCAAATTGATGGACGCACGTGAAGACACTAAGATGTCTAACCATGGATCTCTCATTTCATTTGTAGAAGATCGCGCCGGTCATGATCGACGATATGCGGTTGACGCCACGCGTATCGAAGAGGAACTTAATTGGACTCCAAAAATCAGCTGGAACGAAGGTTTTGAGAAAACCGTAGAGTGGTATTTGAATAACCGTGAGTGGTGGGAGCCTCTTCTTTCAAAATAGTCACTTTGATGCTGATGACGAACATCTGCATTGGTTTACCAGGCACGCCCTGCTTGAATGCGGCGGGGTGTACAATCCAGCGCTTTGTTATCCATTTAATAGGGACAAAACGGCAGAGCTAACGACTCCCCAAAAGCACCAGATCAAATGCAAATTATTGCAAGTAAATGTCTTGCTCGTACTCTTGAAACCCTGCGCATCTATGGTGCTTTCTGCCGTCAAATTCTCGCGATTTCTTAGGTCAAAACCACCCGTTATTCACTGCCTTGCGGTGGGTCCTAATCGCAGTTTTGGCGCAAAGTTTATAGCTAAGCCTACTGGACGCCCTATCTTGAGTGATATAGTAGCAGCCGTTGTCTAACCTCTGAAATCTCAAGATTTTTGCTGCGGACGGGCGAACAGCGGGCGCATGAAGAAATATCCGCGTATTTGAAAGAGGACTGAGTCCATGAAGGGTATAATTCTTGCGGGCGGATCGGGCACGCGGCTTCATCCAGTTACCATTTCGGTGTCCAAGCAGTTGCTGCCTGTTTATGACAAACCCATGATTTACTATCCGTTATCTGTTCTGATGCTGGCGGGAATACGGGAAATACTGATAATCACGACACCCCAAGATCAAGACCAGTTCCAGCGCTTGCTTGGGGACGGCTCAAAATTCGGAATTTCTTTGGAGTACGCGATTCAAGACGCGCCAAACGGTCTTGCTGAAGCCTTTATCATCGGTGCCGATTTCATAGGAGACAGTAATGTTGCGCTTGTCCTCGGGGATAACGTTTTTTACGGGCAGGCCTTTGGCCCTATCTTAGCAAAAACAGTGTCTCACATAGAAGAAAATGGCGGAGCGGTTATATTCGGTTACCGCGTAAATGATCCGGAGCGTTTCGGGGTAGTAGAATTCGACGCGGATATGAATGTATTATCCATTGAAGAGAAGCCAGATAACCCTCGCAGCAACTATGCGGCAACGGGACTGTATTTCTATGATAACGATGTCGTAGAAATTGCCAAGGAAATCAAACCCTCCGAACGCGGCGAAATTGAGATTACTGCCATCAACCAAGTCTATCTTGACCGATCAAAATTGCGAGCACAGCTACTTGGACGCGGCTTCGCGTGGTTAGACTCAGGGACTCATGATAGTCTGCTTGAGGCCTCACAATTTGTGGCAACAATTGAGAGACGGCAAGGCTTGAAGATCGCGTGTCTGGAAGAAATTGGTCTAAATCTGGGGTGGCTGGACAAAGAGACTATGCTGCAAGGGCTAGGTAACGCTAAATCCGATTACATGTTATATGTCCGGAGTCTTGTTGAGGATTAGGGCGATTGACCTAAGCCGATAAACTTCACTTAAGCATCGAATTTGAATATAGGCGCTATATGTCATTAGACTTTCTTAAATCGGCACTCACCGTTAACGGCTCTCATATGAGCACTGAGGAATTCCTCGAGTGGCTCCAGAAGAGAAAAGCCTCTATCGGCGTTAAGATCACGAAGATTCCTTTTGCGGAAATGAACCATTGGTATTTTGAGGACGAAACGCAGAATCTCAGGCACAGTTCAGGTAAGTTTTTTTCTATCGAGGGCATTGAAGTAGAAACCAATTTGGGTGTGAAACCTCGTTGGACCCAACCGATAATCAACCAGAACGAAATTGGGTACCTCGGTATTCTTGCTAAAAAATTTGACGGCGTTCTCCATTTTTTGATGCAGTGCAAAGTCGAACCTGGAAATATAAATTTCGTCCAGTTGTCGCCGACTTTACAGGCGACAAAAAGTAATTACAGCCAGGTCCATAAAGGTAACCCGCCGCTTTACCTTGAGTATTTTTTGAAAAATAACCGCTCCAAATACAAAGTTCTGCTGGATCAATTACAAAGCGAACAGGGCGCCAGATTCCTTAAAAAACGTAATCGTAATATCATCCTTGAAGTGTTCGAAGACATTCCTCTTGAGGATGATTTCTGCTGGCTCACGCTTGGCCAAATCCACACTCTCTTGGCTTTGGACAATGTTATAAATATGGATACACGAACAGTTATATCGGGCATCCCATTTGGATCTTACGGTGACGAAGTTATTCAATTTTACAACGTGATTAGTGCTCTTTTCAGCGATGATACAGAGTATCAAGCAGGCATGCTGTACTCGGCTGTAGAGAACGATAACCACCTGCATAGTAGCGCAGAGATCATCTCTTGGTTCACTGAGCTCAAGGCCCAGTATGAACTTACCGTTAAACGTATTCCACTAGCTGACCTAGATGAGTGGACGATTACGGAAACAGAGATCGCCCATAATGAAGGGAAGTACTTCAAAGTGATCGGAGTAGAATCTGAAATAAGTAATCGTGAGGTTTCTTCCTGGACACAACCGATCGTAGAGTCCGTCCAGCACGGACTTATCGCATTCGTCGTCAAAAGGATAAATGGGGTTTATCATTTTCTCGTGCAAGCCAAGCTAGAAGCGGGCAACCTTGATGTCCTAGAAATGGCTCCGACTGTCCAATGCCTCACGGGAAATTACCGTAAGGCCGGCGCTGAATTTGTTCCACCTTTCCTAGATTTTGTGCTCGACAGCATAAAGGAATCCGACGGTATTCTTTATCGATCTTTCCAGTCAGAGGAAGGCGGTCGTTTCTACAAAGAGCAAAATGAAAACGTTATAATTGAAGCACCAGAGGACTTCCCGGAAGATGTACCTGAAAATTACACTTGGATGACCCTTAACCAGCTTAAAATGTTTATCCGCTTTAACAACTATCTCAACATTCAGGCCCGTAGTCTGATCTCAGTCATTAGGTTCAATCGTCATGACTAAACTTCGTATCGGTGTCATGGGCTGTGCCAACATAGCTGTGCGTACCGTCGTCCCGACCATGCTTCGTATGGACACATTTGATGTTGTCTCCATCGCAAGCCGCTCTGCCAAGAAAGCCGAGGACACGGCGCAGCTTTTTGGCTGCCGAGCTGTTGTGGGATATGACGCGCTACTCTCGGATGACACGCTTGATGCCATTTACATGCCATTGCCAACGGGTTTGCATGAAGAATGGGTGTTGAAATGTTTAGACGCAGGCAAGCATGTATTGGTGGAAAAATCGCTAGCTATGGATTCGGCATCCGCACAGAAATTAGTAAATGCAGCGAGAGTCAAAAACCTTTTGATCATGGAGAACTTCATGTTTCTCTATCACGGACAGCACAAGACTATCAAAACCATGATCGAAAATGACGAGATCGGAGATGTAAGATGTTTCCGTAGCTCATTCGGTTTCCCGCCCCTTTCGTCTGATAACTTCCGCTATAGTCGTTCACTGGGTGGTGGGGCATTGCTAGACGCAGCCGCTTATACTGTCCGAGCCAGTCAGCTTTTTCTCGGTCACAACTTGTCAGTTAGTGGTGCAGTTCTCAATTATTCAGGGCCAGGCGATGCCGACATTTACGGTGGCGCCTTCCTGAAAACACCTAGCGGAGCTTTCAGTGAAGTGGCCTTTGGCTTCGACAATTTTTACCAATGTGATTACGAAATTTGGGGCAGCAAGGGGAAAATCACGGCGAAGAAAGCCTTTACTCCAAAGCCTAACGAGAGACCCAAACTAATATTGGAGCGACAGGGCTTCTTATCAGAAACCCTTTTAGACGCCGATGATCACTTTGAGAATATCTTATCAGAATTCCGACGGACGATTTCCTCGGGGAATTATTCTGGTAAGTATGACGAGGTTTTGCATCAAAGCAGACTATTACAAGAAATTCGCGACGTTTCAGACGAAAACTGAGCTGTACCCTCGTCGAACACGCTCCATTCTAACTTTTTTGCATGAGCCCTTTATCAAGGGCTCATTTCATGCATCTGATATTTAGCCACTCGGACAAGCGTACTATTCAGGATAAATGCCTGAAAGTACGGTTTGAATAGCATTTGCAGCATATCCAAGCTCATGATCTGATTTTGCTAAGTCAGCATATAAAGGCATACGAACAATTCGAGATGCAAGATCTTCGGTGATCGGCAAGTCTTCGGGTTTATACCCCATCTCTAACCCCTTCTTAAACGAATGTAGAGCGACATATCCAATGTATGCGTAAACATTGAAATCTGTTTTGAGACGTTCAATGAATTCCCGTCGGTTCTCTTGAGTATCAAAAATCAGGAAAAAAGCATGATTGTTTGAGACCGTGCCTTGCGGAGGCTTTGGCGTGGAAATACAGCCCCTGTCTTCGAAACTTCGCGTGATATCTTTATACACCGATACTATTTTACCTCGGTTCTCTGTAATTGAATCCATCTCTTCAAATTGCGCAAAAAGCATCGCGGCAAGTATATCAGATAGTAGATAACTGGAACCTTTATCGACCCATCCATACTTACTTTTAACGCCATCCAGAACAAGCCGGCGGTCCGTGCCTTTTTCTTGAAGAAAATGCGCGCGTTCGATCCATTCTTTCTTATTTACAACAAGGGCCCCACCTTCGCCGCATGAATAGTTCTTAGTTTCGTGAAAGCTAAACGTGGCTAAAGGCACATTGGACCCTGCCCATTTACCAGTTGAAGATTTTGAATTAAGTGACTGCGCCGCATCCACCATAACAATTATATCGTGCTTATCAGCAATCTCGCAAATGCGTTCAACGTCACAAGGAATACCTGCGTAGTCGATCGGAATAATCATTTTCGTCCGAGGCGTAATGACCTCCTCAAGCCGAGTTGGGTCGAGGTTCATCGTGTCAGGCTCAATTTCGCAAAATACAGGTGTACCGCCATTCAACAACACTGCCGTAGCCGTCGAACTAAAAGTATAGGAAGGTAATATGACCTCATCACCCGGCCCGACGCCCGCAAGCATGACACCCATTTCTAGGGCTGCTGTTCCTGACGGAACCATGAAGACCTCTTCAAATCCGTAGCGATCTTTCATCCAGCCAATACATTTTTGGTTCCAGCCGTGATTGCCGCAATGCTTCGAACTACGAAGAGCCTCAAGCATGTATTGTTCAGTTTTTTCGGGGATGTAAGGTTTATTAAACGGAATCACCAAGGAGTTCTGACTTTCGCTGCCGGTTGACATTTCATTTCCTTCATAGACCCATTCGGGCATTTAAATTCTGTGTGTGTAGATTAGCAAATGTAAGTCTGTCGAGCAACAGTCAAGCCCAAGTTTGGCGGGGTATGAACGTTAAACTCCAAAGGCATTTGGGCAGAGTTATCAGTGTGACAAAGTAGCTCAGCGGAGATGATAGGCAATAATACAACACCTTAACTAGATTATTGCTTTGGACAGACTTATCTTTATACGCAGGGATCTCCACCCTTTACAGAGAATAAGCTATGTTGCTGTCGATTATCGTTCCGACTTATGGCGCGCCAGAAAAGCTTGAAGAGCTTGCGGCGCGGATAAAATCATCTCTCCTCGAAACCGCGGCGGGCGATTACGAATTGATACTGGTAAATGATGCATGCCCCAAAGGCTCTTGGGAATTAATTAAGTCCATCGTTCTTGATGATGAGAACGTTAAAGGTGTTAATCTATCTCGAAATTTCGGCCAGCACTACGCTATCACCGCTGGGTTGGAGCAAGCCACAGGTGATTGGTCTGTTGTAATGGATTGCGATTTGCAGGACTTACCCGAAGAAATACCAAATCTATATAAGGCCGCAGTCGATGGATATGATATCGTTTTTGCGAGTAGAACTCAGCGCCGTGACAGCAAGCTTAAAGGTTTAGGGTCAGCCCTTTTCTACAAAACCCTAACCTATGCGACCGACACACATCAGACCTCAAAGGTAGCGAATTTTGGTATATATAGCAGGAAGGTTGTTGACGCCTTATTGCAATTTAACGAGCAACTGCGCTTCTTGCCGGTCAATATGAGATGGTTGGGCTTCAAAACTCTCGAACTGCCCGTGGAGCATGCTGCACGCGAAGGAAGTGAATCATCATATAGTTTAATCAAACTCCTCCGACTCTCACTCGATATCATTTTTAGTTTCTCAAACAAGCCCATGGGCTTGCTGGTGCGGGCTGGTATTATCATAGCCTCATTGTCGATTATTGTAGCCTTCGCTTTCACGATGCAATATTTTGTGAAAGGCGTTTCCGTGCAAGGCTGGACAGGGATTATGGTATCGCTGTGGTTTATGTTTGGGTGCCTGCTCTTCGCGATTGGCATGATCGGTGTTTACGTTGGCAAAGCCTTCAACGAAGGAAAGCAGAGACCCATCTACATAATCGATGAAATTATCACAAAACCCAAGTGAGGATGAAGCTCTTAAGAGCATGGTGAGAAACATCTTTGTTCAATCCAGCTTAACCTTTTGACTGTGGCAAATTAGCAAAGCTGACCTTTAGCTAAGTTCGGCTTGGTCACCACGGAAAACCCAAAAATTCAAGAGAACAAAAATCGTCACCGCCGCGCCTCCCATACCTACAAGCTGTGCAAAAAAGTGAGAGACATCAAGAATTTTTGTTAAGAACGCCAAGATCCCAATCTGAACAAGATAGCCGATAAAATAGCAGGCAATGTATTTCGGAGCGGTTTGAGCATGCGACTTTTCTCGATCAAATGCCCAGAACGCATTTCCAACATAAGTCACGCCTACACCGATAAAAAACACCAAGGACGACACAATGATTGGATCGAGAGTAACGAAATGCATAAATGCTACATATAAGAGATAGAGAAGCCCGTTAGAGACCACTCCCACAATACCATATCGGATCAACTTTTTGAGCAGCACCCGAAAAGAGTGTTCAGTCCTGACGTCAGGCTTATTCTCAATCACGTTAGAAGACTTTCAATCAAATTGACTGAGGCATCGTCACCCATAATCTCTCGGGTTTTAATCCTACGCCCCGGCGCTCCGACGATAACGGCGCCTGCCTCAACGTCTTTTAAAACCACCGCACCCGCTCCGATATATGCGCCCCGCCCAATTGTGAGATCCGGGAGAATCGTGGCATTTGTGCCGATAACAACAAAATCTTGGATTTTGACTCTACCCGCGATCGCAGCCGCACCCATGATATGAACACCGTCCCCGATCTGGCACTCGTGATCAATTGTGCAACCCGTATTTAAGATGACATCACGACCAATGGTTACGCCAAGATTTGCAACAACATTTTGGGCAATATAAGTCCCCCTATCCAAAGGACGGATACACTTAAGATTGGCTGACGAATCAATCAAAGAAATAGGGCGCAAGCCTACCTGCTGCAAAGCCAGCGATATACTCAATCGCGGGCCGCCATGTTCGCCCCCAATGGCCACGATGAAACCGGTTCCAATCGAGAGTAGCTCGGACAGATCGTCATCTCGGCCCAAGAATGTGAGCCCCTCAGTCCAATCAGGACGATTTTCACACCTGGGATCAACGACAATACAATTGTAACCTGAAACCTGCGCCATAGCTGCATAAAGCATGGCCTGTGAACCACTGCCCCAAATAATCAAGTCATCCATGTGAGGCTCGTTTCTGATGAATTTTCATAGAGCAATGCGCTATATAATAAGTACTCTCTAAACAAGCCCAATTGAAATGACTTGTTTAACGTCAGCGTTTATGGGTCAAATTTAGGTTTGAGTTAAGCGAGAGTTTTCACTCCCTAGATAAAAAAGGAGATTTCCAAGTCGAAAAGGATGGGGCTTGCGCGTCTTTCTCTGAAACAATCGGCTCACCACTTATCTTCCAGTCGATATCGAGGTCTGGATCGTCGAATTTGATCGCTCCTTCAAAATTTGGCGAATAGTAGTTCGTGACCTTATAACTGATGATCGTATTTTCAGTCTGAGTTGCAAAACCATGAATGAAACCAGCGGGGATCCAGAGCTGCCTATTGTTTTCCGAAGACAGTTCCACACAAATATGTTCTCCATACGTAGGTGAATTCACTCTAGCGTCAACGACGACATCCAAAATTCTTCCGCGGGTACATTTAATGAGTTTCCCTTGGGAGTGCGGCGGCGATTGATAATGCAGCCCTCGAATTGTGCCCGCGCGATGCGTTAGGGACTCATTCTCTTGAACAAAAACTACATTTTCATCGATCAAGTTTGCAAATTTCCTCGAGTCATATTGACTAAAGTAATTTTCGTGACCGTCACTCCAAAATTCGGGAAGTATCAAAACGGGTCCAACCATATTGAATGTAATGAATTTCATGATAGCCTTTTGGTAGGGTCTAATAAGTTACAAATTTACTGAGCCTTAAAGGCTTAATGCTCTTTTTAATTTACATTATTGCTGAATAAGCCGTCACTGTAGCAGGCCATTTATGATCCATACAGCACTAAGTGTTAGCAAAATAATTGAAGATAGCGTAGGTGGAATTTTGGATTTATATACGGAAAGTACAAAAGAGCGCACATGAAGGGTAAACTTGCATTCCTAGAAGGTTGGTATGACGCCACGAAACGTGCGGCAGGGCATAAGCGGGCGACGCCCATCCTGTGTGCCTTGTCATTCGCCGAAAGTTCGTTCTTCCCGATCCCTGTAGACCTCATGTTGATGCCGATGGTGCAAGCGCGCCCAAAGGCGTGGTGGCGCTTGGCGCTGATCGCCAGTTTTTTCTCCGTTCTTGGCGGCATTTTCGGTTACTTTATCGG
>CALHXF010000085.1 GCA_938040095.1 uncultured Caulobacterales bacterium | reverse complement strand
AAATCCAGCCTCGGAAAAAATGAACGCGTAACTTTTATATCGGAATATCCGAATCCACCTGTTGATGCGGTGAAACTGCGCTACCGCTTCGCAGATGAAACGGTCGCCGTGGCGAGTGGTGAAGCGCCGCGATTAGAGAATGTTATGGGTGTGCAGTAGGGGGTGGTTGAGGATTATGAGTGGGGGCGATGCGTAAGTTCGTTGAGTTTCCACTAAACCCCCTCACACAACCCAGCGATTTCGGCCCCCAAAGCGACCCACCGCCACTGCCGTGGCCTTATCCGACTAAAATCGCTTAAGCAACCGTTCCAAATATTCACGCTCTGCCTTATCGCGCTCTTGCTCGGCGGCGTGGCGGCGGAGGTCTTCGCGTAGCTCGCGAGAGCGTGTGGCGTCGTCGCCTGTGTCGGGTTCGGCTTCGGAGGTGTCGGGTTCCGCCTTGGAAGTTTCGTCCTAAGAGGTCCTTTTGCGCTATCTGGTCTCAACAGATTGAATAATATATACGACTATTAGTTTTAAACATGGGGGTATAAAATGCGCTTATTTAAGACTTGCACCGTTGACGCGCGCCCGAATAAGCCAAATGAATAGGACCTCAGATAACACTGAAAGTTAGGCTCATGGAACATACGCTCCCTTTTCCCATTCAACGGCCACCCAATTATATAAAGCTTGAAAACGAAGCTGTCTTTGATGCCAATAAGCATTTGAGCTTGGGGATGCCTGAAAAGGTCATTTCGCTTGCGCAATTGGGATATACGGAGAGTGAGATTGAGGATTGCCCCACAGGGTTTGGTGTCAGCACAGCTTTTAAAATACTCTCCGATGAAGGCGTCGCAGTAATGCATGAAACCTGCAATGCTATGTATGACAACAGAAATGGAAGTGTGGGAACCGGCGTTAACAGGCTGGGCTCATATGTTCGGGGCGCGGGCTATCGCTCCCAATTCATCAAAGATTTTTGTGATAGCCCTGAACTCGCGGAGCATTTGTCTTCTATGGCCAATGTTTCACTCGCGCGCCACTCGGTCCCTGCTGTTGCCTGCGGTGTGAACTACGCCCCTAAAGATATTCGAAAAGCCGTAGATAGCTGGCATGTCGATTCGGTTGCCTTTGATATTGTCATGATGGTCACTGACCCCAATCTTTTAACGGGCGGTGAGTTTCAATATTTTCATGGCACAAAAATGGAGGGGCAAAGCCTTTTGGGTATTGAAGGTGAAGAAGGTATAGATACTGAACTGCCTTTAGAGCGGGTTGTTACCGTACCGTTTCCCGCGGCGGGTTACGGCTTTATGCAACAAGGAAATATGATTTTCCACCGGGCGTGCCGCTTGAAGAAAAAAGCTGAGCGTATCACGATGATTCCCTCATTTGTTGTCACACCGTCAACGGCAAATGACGCAACGAATTCCGTAAACATGTCTGGATGGGATGATCCGGGTCTCCCCGCAGAGTTAGCCCGGCATGAGGCTTGGCGCGCCTCAGCCAGGCTCGAAACCCTCATAGACACGATCAGCCTGCATGACGATAAGTCAGCCTTAACCCGGCAATTGGATGAAGCCCTAGAACCTCTTTTGAAATTTCGGAACGCCATTGCTGGGCCGGAGAGGTATTAATGTCAGAGCTTAAAAATAAAGCCGTCCTCATAACCGGCGCGGCGGGATGTATCGGGGCCTGGGTTGTTAAAAAGCTAATAGGCTTAGGGGCGGTTCCTGTCGTCTTTGATGTGACCGAAAACCGTGAGCGGTTAAATTTAATCATGCCCAATGCTAATGACGTCATTTGGGAAGTTGGCGACATCACAGACTATGACAGTGTGAATAGCGTTATTGCCAAGCATGATATTTTCGCGGTTATTCACCTTGCGGCTCTGCAGGTGCCTTACTGCAAAGAGGACCCGATAGGCAGCGTTAAGGTCAATGTTTTAGGCACCACGCATATTTTCGAAGCCGTCCGGAAAAACGGTATTAAGCGCCTGACTTATGCGAGCTCTATCGCTGCGCCCGCTATGGAGGATAATGATTACCTCGCCACGCTTTACGGCGCGCATAAAGTTTGCGGGGAGCAAATGGCCGCTGTCTATTGGCAAGATTGGAAAGTCCCAAGTGTGTGTATTCGGCCCGGTGTCATTTACGGCCCCGGAAGAGATAGGGGCATGAGCGCCGCCCCGACAATGGCGATGCTCGCCGCCTTTAATACTCAAAGTTACGCCATCCCATTTTCTGGTCCCGTCGCTTTTGTTCATGTCGAAGATGCGGCGGATAGGTTTATTGGCGCGGTTGCGCGCAGCGTTGAAGGGGCGCCCGTCTTTGATATGCAAGGCACCGAAGCTGATATTGCTGACGTCATCAGTGAAACCGGCAGGCAAATTCAAGGCGCCGATATTGAGATGACAGGCGACTCGCTTCCTTTTCCACATGCGCCTGACGCAGGGGACTTAGACCGCTTTATCGGCGTAGCGCCTTACAGGCTAATGAAAGACGGTATTGCCGATACTCTACAGGTCTTTGCACAGGCGAGAGAACGCGGCGTTCTTACGCCTGAAATAGCCGCGAACATGATTGGACAGAGCAAATGAAACTCATACGTTTTGGGCCTAAGGGTTCCGAGAAAGCAGGCATAATAGACAGGGAAGGTATCAGCCGCGATGTCAGTGCGCTGGTGGCGGATTGGACGGGCGCGACGATTCACAATGCTGAGTCCCTTATCAAGGGGCATGATCTGTCGAGCTACCCTGAAATCGGATCTTCTGTTCGGCTTGGACCGCCCATTGGCAATGTCGGCAAGATTATTGGCTGCGCGCTAACCTATGGGAAACATGCTCAAGAGGCGGGTCTCGACACGCCAGAAGAACCGATGTTTATGCTCACCTCTCGGACAGCCATTAATGGTCCCTTTGACGATGTGATCATACCGCGCGGCGGAACTGAGCTTGACTGGGAAGCCGAACTGGTCGTCGTGTTAGGGAAGGGCGGCAGCTATATTCCCGTCGAAAAGGCCATGGAGCATGTTGCAGGATATTGTGTCGGCAATGATGTCTCTGAACGCCAGTTCCAATTAGAGCGCGGCACGCAATGGACGAAGGGCAAAAGCGCCGATACCCTCAAACCTATTGGGCCGTGGCTTGTCACAAAAAGTGAAATTCTTAATCCAAATGATTTAGATATTTCGATTCAAATAAACGGCGTCACGCGGCAAACCAGTAATACGGGCGATATGGTTTTTACGGTCGCGCAGCTAATCTCTAACATTTCGAATTATGTGCGCTGGGAAGCGGGGGACCTGATGTTTACGGGAACGCCTCCGGGTGTTGGCTATGGCATGAAACCTCAGCTTTATATGCGTGCAGGTGACATCATGGAGCCGAGGATTAGCGGGCTTGGCATGCACCGTAGCAAAATTGTCAATTATCGTGAGTAAGCGCGTTGTCATTGTAACGGGCGGGGCGCAGAATATAGGCCTTGCGATTGCTGAAGGTTTTTTAGCTGAAGGCGCGCAGGTCATTGTTGCGGATTTAAATCCTCCCCTGTATGACAATCTTATTTTTCATAAAACGAATGTGGCAGATGAAGAGAGCGTCAAAGGCCTTATGACGCGCATTGAGAGCGATTTTGGGCGGCTTGATGTTCTCGTTAATAATGCAGGTATTTGTATAGAAGTTCCGATTAAAGATATGAGTGCAGATCAATGGGACCGCGTGATGGCGGTCAATGTCAAAAGCGTTTTCCTGATGACGAAACATGCTTTTTCTCTAATGACAAATGGGGTTTCTGAAGCGCCGTCTATCGTGAATATCAGTTCTATCGAAGGTCTTGGGGCGAATCCGCAGCACGGCGTGTATGGTGCGTCCAAAGGCGCCGTGGCAAGCTTTACCCATAATACCGCGCTCGAATATGGGCCGCATGGCATTCGCTGTAATGCGATAGCGCCGGGCTGGATCAACACGCCCTTTAACGAGCAGTTCTTAGAGCAATATTCAGATCGGGCCAAAGTTGATGCAGAGATTAAGACCCTTCATCCGGTTGGCCGATTAGGGCTTCCCGAAGATATTGCAAATACGGCTGTGTTTTTAGCCAGCAAAAATGCGGGTTTTATTACCGGTCAAGAAATCGTCGTCGCGGGCGGGCGAATGGCAAAATTACCTCTCCCAACTCTTTAAGGTTTATTATGCGCGGAGCCCCCCGAAATTTTAATGAGAGCGTTATTGTCATTACAGGCGGCGGTAGCGGTGTCGGCCTCGAATGTGCCAAAGCCTATAGTGAGGCTGGTGCAAAAATATTGATCATCGGGCGGAACGTGGAAAAGCTCAAGACGGCCTGTGATTTTCTAGGGGAGAACAGCACCTATCTCGCAGGCGATGTCACAATTTCAGACTTCGCCGTGGCAGCCATGACGAAAGCAAGAACTCACTTTGGCCAAGCCGTTAATATCCTTGTGAATAATGCAGGCACGATCCTGCGTAAAAACGCAGAAGAGACATCAGACACGGAGTGGGCCCATGTAATGTCCATTAATGTCGATGGGGTTTTCTATTTCAGCCGCGCCTTCGCAAAACAAGCGGCTGCTCAGGGCGCTATCGTAAACCTATCATCAACATGTGGGCAAGTCGGCGCCGCAGGCTTAGCGGCTTATTGCGCCTCTAAAGGCGCCGTCGACCAATTAACGAAGACTATGGCGTTAGAATTAGCTCCGCGCGGCATTACCGTAAACGCTGTCGCCCCAGGGGCCATTAATTCGCCTATGTTATTTTCCAAGCATAGCGATTCAAAACGCTTGGAAACCGTTGTCGAGCGCAATATTGAAAGCATTCCAATCGGCGCTGTCGCAGAGCCGGAAGAGATTGCGCGCGCCGTCTTGTTTTTGTCACGCGAGAAACACATCACTGGTACCATACTGACCGTCGATGGCGGTTATACGGCGCAATAGTTTTTATAGAAATAGATAGACCTAATCTCTGGCTTGAACGCCGCCGGCTAAAACCGCTTAAGCAATCGCTCTAAATATTCACGTTCGGCCTTGTCGCGTTCTTGCTCGGCGGCGCGGCGGCGGAGTTCTTCTCGCAATTCGCGGGAGCGTGTGGCGTCGTCGCGTGTGTCGAGGTCGGCTTCGGAGTTGTCGGAATTTCCGCCTTGGAAGTTTCGTCCTAAGGGGTCGTCATTTTCAGCTTCGTCGGAACCGCCTTCGCCTTGGCCTTGTTGACGTCCGCTTTCGGCCATGGCTTGACCTGCGCGGCGTAGGGCGCGGATGGCTTCGGCTTGGGCGTCATTTGCGCCTGCCATATCACCGGATTCAAGGCGTCCTTGGCTTTCGGCCATGGCCTCTCCCGCTTCGGCGAGGGCCTCTGCTGCGTCTTGTTGGTCTTGGCCTCCGCCGCCGCGATTTTCGCTATCGGGGTCTTCCTCGCCTCCGCCGCCTTGACCATTCTCTTCGTCGCCTTCTTGTCCTGTAGCGTCGCCGTCACCCTCTTCGGGGAGAGCGCCTTCAAGCGCGTCGAGCGCTTTTTG
>CALHXF010000084.1 GCA_938040095.1 uncultured Caulobacterales bacterium | reverse complement strand
TGTGTCGACGATGTTAATGCGCCAATCTTGGCCATCTGGCGCTTTCCAACCAATAGCTGTGTTCTTGGCGAGGATGGTAATACCGCGTTCTTTTTCGATATCACCGCTATCCATGACACGTTCTTCACGATCGCCGCGTTCATCTAGCGTCCCGGATTGACGTAGCAGCTTATCAACGAGTGTTGTTTTACCGTGGTCAACGTGAGCGACAATCGCGACATTGCGTAGGAATTCGACAGAATTGGACATAATAGGTTTTTTCGACAATTACGGGCTTCGCGCGCGACATAGCGGAATAGCCTGTAAAGTCTAGCTTTCAAATCAGGTCACTCACCTGCGCGGTGTTTTTCATCAAACCCTTTGAGGTATGGTTGGCACCGATCTTCTAGCGAAAACTCACCTGTGAACACCTCCGCATGATAGGCCTGTTTAATAACCTGATAACATAATGGTAGCCCGTGACGGTCACGACAGCGGTTTCTCAAAGCCCGCACGTTCCTGTCAACAAAGGTGCTCCACTTTATAGCACTCTCTGATAACGGAGAATTCGATGCGACCTGATCGAATGCGTAGCTCGCACTTCGCGTTTTTTGAACATAAGGGTGTGGCTCAATCGTAGAAAATTCTTCGTCAGACATCCGATGAATACAGTTGGTTTTCGGAGGCGGTGTTGCGTCGGCGTCGGCATATCGACACATCCCGATGAGAAACCAGGCATCATCTTCATTGCTCAGTCCAAATTTGAGTACTTGACCCAGAATCGGGAGATGCTGGTCACAGTTTAAGAGCGTGGTTGGGTCTTCAGGATTCAGGAACTGATAATATTCAGAGACGTAATTCAGGGTGTTTTCTTCGCCTGCGTCTAGCGCCTTCTTTAATTGGCCCAATCCAGCCCTCTCATTTCGAGCGTCAAATTGTAACTTACTAAGAAGTAAGTGTAGTTGAACATCGCGTAATATGATCCTGTCGTCCACGGCACGATTAAGGAGTTTAATCGCCAGAATGGGAACGCCGCATTGCGCGTAGAGATCCGCCAGTTGCGTTACATCCTGCGCCGAAAGTGGCCAACTGCGCATCTCCGCTACTCGCAAGGCGGCCAGCTGACCGAACTGAACGCGCGCAAGCGGACAAAGGTTGTCAGACGCTTCCGTGAGATTTCCAATCGAAGAAAGTTCGGGGGTTTTAGCCGAGGTCAGCTGACTAAAAGAACTCAAGACAAGAATTAAAGCCAACGGACCATTTTGCAATAATGTAACGAAATGATGTTTTTGTAAAGGCGTGACTTAACGCAACCGTTGCACTTGGCCCGCGCCTTGGCCACATAGGACCCATCTAATGGAGACACCCGATGCGTACCGATACTGCCCCGACGCCGACCCTTCTCTCGGAATATACCTCACCTAGTCATGAGCTGACGTCTGTCTATCTAGACTTCGACCTTCAACCGAGCGCAACAACGGTTCGGTCCAAAATTGAAGTGACGCGTGTTCGCGATGAGCCTTTGGTTTTGAACGGTGAAAATATTGACCTGAAATCGGTGAGGATCGACGGGAAAACCCTGAAACGCGCAGACTATAAGCTAGACCAAGAGATCCTAACTCTTGCCGCCACGCCAGAGCGTTTCACCCTCGAAATCGAAACAGTCTGTGACCCCAGCGCCAATTCCACGCTCATGGGCCTTTATGTCTCTGGCGGACGGTTCTGCACGCAATGCGAGGCCGAAGGCTTCCGCCGTATTACCTATTACCCAGACCGCCCCGATGTCATGAGCACCTTTACCGTGCGCATGGAAGCCGACATTGTGACCTACCCGCATCTGCTCGCCAATGGGAACAAGATCCAAGACGGTGCCGCAGGCGCAGGCCGTCATTTTGCCGTCTGGCATGACCCCTTCCCGAAACCTGCCTACCTCTTCGCGCTCGTCGCGGGTGAATTTGATGTGTTGGAAGACAGCTTCATAACAATGTCGGACCGCCTTATCCCGCTAGAAATTTACGTCGACACCGGCAATGCGGCCAAAGCCGAATATGCGATGGACGCGTTGAAACGCTCAATGAAATGGGATGAAGAGGCTTTCGGACGCGAGTATGATCTGGACCTGTTCATGATCGTCGCCGTGCGCGACTTTAATTTTGGCGCGATGGAGAATAAGGGATTGAACATTTTCAACTCCTCACTCCTATTGGCAGACGCCGCCTCCGCCACGGATATGAATTTCGAGCGCATCGAGTCCGTTGTCGCCCATGAATATTTCCACAACTGGTCGGGCAACCGCGTCACCTGCCGTGATTGGTTCCAACTTTGCCTCAAAGAAGGCTTCACCGTCTTCCGCGATCAGGAGTTTTCCGCAGATATGCGTGGCTCAGCCGTTCAACGGATCAAGGATGTGCGCGCCCTACGCGGTCGTCAATTCGCCGAAGATGCTGGCCCGCTCGCCCATCCCGTGCGTCCCAGCGCCTATATGAAGATCGACAACTTCTACACGGCGACGATTTACGAAAAAGGCGCGGAGTTGGTTCGTATGCTCAAAACGATTTTAGGACCTGAGGACTTCCGTAAAGGCTCTGACCTCTACTTCGCCACATGTGATGGTACAGCGGCCACTGTCGAACAGTTCATCTATTCCTTTGAAGAGGTCAGTGGCCGAGATCTCTCCCAATTTATGCGTTGGTATCGGCAAGCTGGAACGCCAACCGTCAAAGTCATGCGTGAGGCAACCTCACATGGGACCCATCGCATTCACTTCATGCAGTCTACGGCTCCGACGCCAGGTCAGCCAAAGAAAGACCCTGTTATCATACCGATTAAATGGCAAGTTGTTGGCGATGACGGCCCCCTTTCCGAGCCCTACCTCACCTTGCTGAGCGGATCGGGAACGAGCGTCGCGCATGATAAATTTGATGTGCCGCATTCACTCTCCATTCTGCAAGATTTCTCCGCGCCTGTGCGATTAGAAACAGACTCCTCCGCGGATGATTTACTCCGTTTAATGGGGGCTGATCCCAATGCCTTTAATCGCTGGGAAGCGGGTCAAACCCTCGCGCGCGACTTGATTGCCAATATGGCAAACGCGATTGAATCAGGGGAAACGCCACCGCCAAATACCGCCTTGAAAGGCTATTGCGAAGCTCTGAGACGGACACTTGATAATCCCGATTTTAACAATGCCTTCAAAGCCTTAGCTCTTACACCTCCAGCGTCCGCCGAAGTTTTGCAAACGCTCGATCAAATTGATCCCATTGCTTTACATGAAGCCAGCAAATGGCTCTCGCGCACCATTGGCGACACGCTGCGGGAAGACCTTCTCGACCGCTATCATGCGCTGGCTGATACGGATGACTTCCGCCCGGACGCCCAATCCGCAGGACGTCGGGCGCTGCGCAATCGTTGCTTGGCCTTGCTGGCATCACGACAAGACCCGGTTGCAGCAACTTTGGCGCAAACGCAGTTGTCTGAGTCCTCAAATATGACCGATGAACTCGCGGCCCTATTAGCCCTCACACGTTTAGGCGGACAACGTGTCGAAACGACAATGGAAGACTTCTATACGAAATGGGAATCTGATCCGCTCGTATTGGACAAATGGTTCTCAGTACAAGCCACCCGCGGACATGCAGAAGGCGTAGATGCAATTGTGAAACTGGCAGAATCTTCTCGCTATCAACGCGGCAATCCAAATCGCGTGCGGGCGCTCGTAGGTGGATTTGCAATGGGCAACCCCGCATTATTTCATAAATTTGACGGGTCGGGGTATCAGTTTTTCACCGATCAAGTTCTCGACATGGATAGCCGAAACCCACAAATTGCAGCCCGTCTGCTGGGTGCGTTAGAAAGCTGGCGAAAACTAGATGACCACCGCCAAAATATGGTGCGTCATGAGTTAGAGCGCGTCATCGCAGCAAAACCAAGCAAAAACGTTCTAGAGATCGCAGAGAAAACTTTGGGTGCGTAAGCGAAGCGGAACCCCGTTAAGGGGATCAAAAGCGCGTAAACCCTTTGTTTCGCCTTCTGTGCTAAAGCGAGCAAATGTCTATTCTACGTACCGCCGAAGGGTTTCGCGACCATGTTTCTGAGCAGCGCTTTTCCGTGCTGCGTCAGCCCATTGTAAGCCTCTCCGACGGGAAAATTCACCACCACGAATGGCTTGTCCGCTTTGACCATGATGATCATTTAGAAGGGGTTTTGCGACCTGCTGAACTCTCTGGCGTGATCAAAGATCTAGACCTCTCTATGCTCGCGCAAGCGATTTTGGTCCTGAATGAAAATCCTGATGGGTCGGGGATTGCGATCAATTTATCAGGGGCGTCGGTCGATAAGCCGAACTTCAAATCCGCCGTTTTGGCCTGTTTGACCGCTTTGAAAGCCTCGCCAACGAAATTGATCATTGAACTCACCGAAAGCTGGGACATGGCAGAATTGAGCTATGCCGAAACCCTGCTAAGCGAGTTGAAGACTAGAGGTCACCCTGTCTGCCTCGATGATGTTGGCGCGGGCGCTGCGTCTATTCGGTACTTGCGCGCCCTGCCGTGTAACTGGCTTAAAATCGACGGAGGGTTTGTAGCAGCCGCCTTCAATACAGCTCGTGATCGTGCGATTTTAAAAGCCCTGCTCTCGCTGCGCGAACCGCTGGATGTTCGGTTTATTGCCGAAGGCGTCGAGACCGACGAAATTCTCGAATTCGTCAAGGAACTCGGCTTTGATGCTGCTCAAGGCTACGCGATTGGCCGTCCAGAACCTGAACCTCGAATTTCATAACGGGGTCGCAACGAAATTACACGTAAAACCCTTGTTAAGCGCCGAATATCAACCCTATGTTAACCACGTTTTGTTCGACTAGGCCGTAAGTGACGGTTAACCCTGTAAGGGAGTGATTCGCGCGGGTTTCAACCTACGCATCACACTGGGGTTGCCATTCGGCACGAGGGGAATATCGCTTGAACTACGGTCACGGGCAAAACGGGCACCCTAATGGTGCACAGGCAACAGGGCAGACGCCAGCATCGGGCGCGCTTGCGCAACCTTATGTACCGCAACACCCACAACCCAGAGCCGCGGTTGCGACACCTCCCCCGCCACATGTTGCACCACACGCTCCAGTTCAGGGGCATGCCGTAAGCCCTGTCGCTTCAGCACCCGCAACGTCATCTTTTTCAGCCCCTCCTGGAACTTCGGGCGATGGCAATGATTTCGTCGCTCGCCTTTCTGAGCGTTTGGGCGGTCGAAACGTCTTCAAACGCTTGCTCGTTACCACACTTCTGTTTTTCACCCTGTTCTTGGTTATGGCGGCTTGGGTCTTCGTCAACGATTTTAATAAGAACAAAACTGAAGATATCCTTCGGTTTGAATCCTCTCTGACGTCGCAAGCCGCCTCAGTGACGCGCGCCTTGGATGCGGAAATCGAGTGGGTTGATTCCGCCTTGGCGCTTCCCGCGTCAGGACAGCAAATTGTTAATTTCACAACACGGTCGCGTCGTATTCTGGGTGCCGCATTGATTGACGCAAATGGCATCGTCAAAGCAGAAACCTCCGGCGCAGGACAACAACTCGCAAAGTTGGATCGCAGAAACTTCCCACAAGGCGGCGTGACAATTGACTCTCTGATCAACGACAAGGGCGTCGCGACACCCGTTATCACACGCAAGTCGGGCGATATGTATCTCGTGGCGGCACTGGCGCCAGGGACATTGATTGGCAACCGCGTCGGGACCCTCTCCGTCGTTCAAGACTCGGGTCGTGTTATCGACGGACCTGCCGAAATTGCGTCCCAAGGCCCACAAACATTTTACAGAATTTCCGCAAATCAACTCTCTGGCGTAACCCGCGGCACGGCAACATCGACCGTGTTACCCCGCGCACGCAATGATGAGAAAGTCTGGTTCGGCGCTGTGCATGTTCCGAATTCCAACCTTTCCGTCATGGATGTGCGCCCGCGTCTCAAAGACATCAGCGTCTTTCAGAACCTATTCCTCTTCGGCATTCTTTTCTTGGGCTCAGCTTGGCTCATTTGGATGCTCCTGAGCCAATTGTTGAAACAAATTGATGCCGTGCGTCAGCAAGATGCAGAGGAAGAAATTTCCCGACAGCGTTACCGCGCGGCCGTAGATGGGTCGAACGGTGGGATTTGGGAAATCGACCTCACACGCAATACGGCCTTCCTGTCTCGCTCCCTCGCAAGAACAATGGGATTAGGCGAATCCGAATGTCTCTTGCCTTTACCGCAATTTTTGGCGTTATTTGCCGTCGCCCATCGCGATCAATTTTACAGTGCTTTAAAGCGTTCAAATGTGAGCGGTTCGTTTGAACTCGAATTGGCGGCTGCAAACCTACCGATATTCCTGTCCTGCCGTGGACGCCCAACTTACCGCGACGATCAAACAAAAATCGTCATTGGTATGGCACTCGACATTACCGAAGCGCGCGGTGCACAAGCCCGCCTACAAGCTGCCGAAGTCCGCTTATTTGATGCTCTGCGGTCAATGAATGATAGCTTCGTTATCTGGGACCAAATGGATCGCTTGGTCCTATGGAACAACAAGTTCGAAGAATTCTTTGGATTCCTGCCCGGACAACTCAAACAAGGCATGCAATATGTCATGGTCGATTATCACGCGCAGAAATCCATGGTTCAAACACATCAACTCGACGACGGAACGGCGTCCGAAATCCAGCTGCAAGACGGACGCTGGATCCGCTATCTAGAAACAAACACCGCCGATGGCGGACGTGTTTCAATTGGCACAGAGATAACCGTCATTCGGACACGGGAAAACCAGTTGCAAGTCAACCAAGACGCATTGGAAAAAACGATCAATGTACTTCGGAAGTCTCAAATTCGAATTGTAGAACTTGCTGAAAACTATGAACAAGAGAAAATCAGAGCCGAAGAAGCGAACCAATCCAAGTCAGAATTCCTCGCCAATATGAGTCATGAACTTCGGACCCCATTGAATGCAATCAACGGATTCTCCGACATTATGAAAAAAGAGATGTTCGGACCACTCGGCGACCCCCGTTACAAAGAATACGTCAATGACATCCTGTTCTCAGGTCAACATCTCCTGTCTTTGATCAACGACATTCTCGATATGTCGAAAATTGAAGCAGGTAAAATGACCTTGAATACAGAGCCAATGATCATGTCCGATATGATCGGACAGGTTATTCGTATCGTCCGAGGTCGTGCAGATGAAAACCGTTTGAAGCTCATTTATGATGGCAATCAGACGCCAGAGATTGATGCTGACCCGCGCGCCGTGAAGCAAATTCTGCTGAACTTAACAACGAATGCAATCAAATTCACACCTGAAGGTGGCGTTGTCACGGTGTCAGTAGAATCTAAATCTGCGGGCCTTATTGTTCACGTCTCTGATACAGGCATCGGCATTTCTAGCGAAGACATTAGCCGTCTTGCGCAGCCGTTTGAACAAATTGACAGCCAACACTCACGACAACATGAAGGCACGGGCCTTGGCCTGGCCTTGTCGAAATCCTTGGTCGAGTTACACGGTGGCAACTTTAACATCAGTTCCGTTGTTGGCGAGGGCACCACGGTGACCTTCACGCTTCCAAGTTACGTTCAGAAGAAAGCTCCAGAACCGAATGCGAATGAAGTGGGAAGCGAAATCTCACGCCTTGCACAAGATATTGCAGACGTTCTTCAGGCGAGTGACAAGCAGATCGCAGATGTCGCAGTTACAGCCAAGGTAGCCCAGCCACAGATCACCCCACCACAAGCTACACGAGCGATGGCAACACCTACGCCTCCACCTATGCCTGCTCGTCAGAACACGGCAGCCTAACGGAGATTTATGCCTACGGGGGTTCTTCATCCCCGCATCAAAGGCATGGGTGAAGACTGGTAACGGCTAGCTAGATCCGTTTGATGTCGATGGGATCAACCTTGATATCCGAAAGACGCGCTTTTGTTTTTGGGAAGATCAAAGCTGCCCGCAATCCAGGTCGGTCAGGGTCGCCACCCTTATCAACGGACGGCAAGGCGTCATTGTCACTCATAACAAAAGCCGCCTGATGCAGATCAGCGATAGCTTCGACAAGCGACAGCCCGAGGCCGCTGCCGGGCAAAGACCGTGACTTATCCAAACGAACAAAGCGTTCTTTCACCCTATCGCGGTCCCAACTGGGGATGCCTGGACCATCGTCACAAATGGCGACTTCAATACCCGCAGCTCCGCGTTTCTTACGCAGAACCAAGCGAATAGACCCACCTCTCGGCGTATATTTAATCGCGTTCTCGAGCAGGTTTGAAACAGCCTGCAAGAGTAATCCTCGGTCGGCAAGGATGAGTGTTTTCGGGGCAATGTCAGCTTCAAAGGTCAGACCTGCATCCTCACAGGCTGGCTCATAGAGCTCTGCAAGATCATCGAGAATGGGTTTGGGGTCCAAAGGTTTGAGCAGTCCTCGACGCTCCCCTGCTTCTAATCGCGCGATGCGGAGAACAGAGTCAAATGTCGACAAAAGCTCATCTGCATCCGTTGCAGCCGCATAGAGAATATCAGCTTCCTTCGCATCCCCTAGGTCAACGGCGGCCGTTTCCAAACGTGTGCGCAAACGGGTCAAAGGGGTTCTCAAATCATGCGCCACACTATCACCCGCATATCGCATGGCCTGCATCAGCCGACTGATGTGATCCAACATGGCATTCAAATGCTCAGCGAGGAGGTCCATTTCATCTTCGGAGTAATTCCTCGGCGCGCGACGGTCCAAGTTCCCTGCCCGCACATCCGTCGCGAGGCGGTTGAACCCTTCAACCCGTCGGGCAAATCGGCGGGAGACGAACCAAGACGACAGCAATCCCAAAAACAGGGCGATTCCCGCAGACACTAAGATCGCGTTTCGAACTCTTTCGCCTGTACGCGAGATCGCTTCAACATCGCGGCCTACCAAAATACGGATCGTGGGTTCGTTTCCAAAAACGATATTCCCCGCAATCGCTTGGGCTCGACGGTCAATGCGTTCGCCGTCGTCGGATTGAACGGAATAGATAAACTCAAGACGGGTGAAACTGGCGTTCTTCAGCTCTGGAATTAGACTGATTTCTTGGCCTGTTGTTTTAACTGCTTTATCAGCTAGATTGCCCGTCACGCGATCAGGACCAGGTGGACCTTCCAAGACATAGACGCGCTCCAACATCGCACCGTTGGATAGGCCGCGTTGAAACACGGCATTCTTCAGGAATGCGTGACCCGCTTGATGGTAGATGAGTTGGTAATTTTTCTGAGTCGAACCCTCTAACGGGGACAACACACCCCGTTCAGTCGCAGTCTTTACCGCAAGCACACCTGCGCGATCATAGAGCGTTTGAAGCTCCGTGATTTCGGCTTCATTTGCGCGGTCGACTTGGCGTAACTCACTAGCGATCGTCGCATAGTATATGTAACCTAGCGCAGCGAACAACGAGAGCACAAAGAGGAACGCGCTCAACAGGGATAACCTGAAGAGCGTGTTCCGATAGAGTTTTCGAATAGCACCGCTCATGCGGCGCGCCTTAACCCGCTAGACCTGCAAACGATAGCCCGCACCTCGGACTGTATGCAGAAGCGGTTCTTCGAACTCTTTGTCAATCTTCCCACGCAAGCGCGAGATATGGACGTCGATGACATTAGTTTGGGGGTCAAAGTGGTAGTCCCAGACTTTTTCGAGCAACATCGTGCGGGTCACAACCCGACCGGCATTCCGCATCAAACATTCGAGCAGGCGAAACTCCCGCGGTTGCAGCAGAATTTTCTGCCCATCGCGGCGCACGGTCCGTGCCAGCAAATCCATTTCCAGACCACCAACCTTTAGTTTCGTGACTGCGGCAGTTGGGTCAGACCGTCTGCCAATCGCCTCGACACGCGCTAGAAGTTCAGTGAAACTATAGGGTTTCGCGAGATAATCATCCCCGCCAGCCCGCAAACCTTCGACCTTTTGATCGACTTCACCCAACGCGGATAAAATCAACACAGGCGTTGCATCACCGTCCTCACGCAGCTCACGCAAAACTTCCAAACCGTCACGTTTGGGGAGCATACGATCAAGGACCAGCGCGTCATAATCTGCGGCTCGTGCCATTTCGAGACCAAGGTCACCATCAGGTGCGAGGTCCACAACGTGACCAGCTTCCATTAGACCCTTGCGGACATATTCGGCGGCAACGGAGTCATCTTCGACGACAAGTATTCTCATTTTCTTCTCCATAGGTCCCCACCCAGTCATTCAAGTTCTAGCCGAGCGGCAGAACCATATAAGTTTCACGTCCGTCTTTGTGGCGCACATTCACGACAATGCCGTCCTGCTGCGCCGCTTTGGCATTCAAAATAATGGACTTCCATTTTGCGACTTCTGCAATGGGTTGGCCGTCTGCTTCCAGCAAGACCATGCCCATTTTGAAACCCGCTTGTTCTGCGGCTCCACCAGGATCGACACCCTCGACATAAATGCCAACTTGGTCGGATCGCATATTGATTGCGGACCGAAATTCTGCCGAAATATCAAGGACGTGAACGCCCGTATCAATACTGACTTTCGGCTTTGATTTGTCTTCTGGTGGCGGTGGCAGCGGAAGCCCTTGGACTTCTGCGCTCGCTTTTTGAATTTCGTATTTCTCTGGACGCTCTCCGATCTGAACATCCAAGGAATAGGTCTTCTCGTCGCGTTCATAGATGAATGTCGCAACTTCGCCCGCGTGGACTTTTGCAATCGCGCGAGTCGCTTCAACAGAGTTCTTGACCACTGCGCCGTCAATATTCAAGATGATGTCATCGACCTGAAGACCGTAAATTTCTGCTGGCGAGCCAGGCAAAACATCATTGACGGTTGCGCCGCCCTTGAAAATACCCGGCTGACCCTCAATCGAATACTCAGCGGTACGCAGACCAGCGCCCAAATACCCGCGACGCACACGACCATCGGTCCGCAGTGCAGAGACAATGCGCTCCGCCGTGTGATGTGGGATCACAAAGGCAATACCGACACTCGCACCTGTTGGAGAATAAATAGCGGAGTTAACGCCAATGACTTCGCCTTCAAGATTAAACAGAGGCCCACCAGAGTTACCTCTGTTGATCGTCGCATCTGTCTGAATGTAATCGACATAAGAGCCGCTATCCACCTTTTCACGTCCAATCGCGGAGATCACACCCAGAGAAGTGGACTGTCCGATACCGAACGGATTACCAATCGCGACAACCCAATCTCCGATACGGAGGTCTTTTACTTTGTGGAAATCGACATGGGGAATTTTTTCAGCCGTATCGATACGCAGAAGCGCAAGATCGGTTTCTTCATCGGTTCCGATAATGCTCGCGGGATATCTGCGTCCATCATTGAACTCGATGTCAATATTCGTGCCACCTTCGATGACGTGATAATTTGTCACGACTTCGAGTTTATCCGAAATAACAAAGCCAGAACCTTGGCCCTCGCTCGTCGTTTCACCGCTTTCGGTTGTCACAACGATATTCACGACAGATGGACTGACGCGATCAACAAGGTTTGCAATCGACGGTAGCGCGTTGATCGGCATGTCCATCATATTGGAGAGTGGCGTCTTGGATGGCGTTGCGGCCACGGGCAATGGAAGTCCGGCATTTTGTACGGGCGCAGGCAGAGCGGTGTTCACGCTCGGGGCGGCGGGTATCGGCCCCAAATCTCTCAGGGATTTGAACTCTGCATTGATGGGCTGATCAAGGACGACTTCATACTGATCCGCATCCGCGAAGATCAACGTCGCATCCTGTGCCACGACCTGCGGCGCAAGGCCGAACGCCATAACAGACCCCAGCAATGTCAATTTCAAGTTGGACACGACAATCCCCTTCCTAGTCTCATAGACTGCAAGAGGTCACATGACCCAATACTGTCCAAAACATGACGAAACCTCCATAATAGAGATTTAATTCGTCAACGTCGTGACAGTCCAATGATATGATTGTTTTTTGGCATGTCGCGAAGCTCGACATGATTAAACCCTTTTTTTGCGAAGATATGTTTAACAAAACCTAACTCGCGCACGCCCCAAGCGGGATTTTTGCCCTTTAAAACGCTATCAAATTTCAAATTTGAAGGTGCAGACGCCTCCTCAAACAAAAACGGACCGTAAAGGAAAACCATGCCGTTCGGATTGAGTGCGATTTCGGCCTGTTCAACAAGGCCAATCAGGGCCTCAACAGGGGCAATATGGATCATGTTCGATGCATAAATGACGTCATAGCGCGCAGGCAACGACGCCGCCCAATCAGGAGAACTTGCATCAATATTCAAAGGCGCAGCTTGCGCAAGCATGCCTGTCGCTTGGCTATGATGGGCAATCCATGCGGCTTGGCTCTTACGGGATTCGGCATCGGGGTCGGAAAACTGCCAGCTCAAATCTGGCCGACCCGACATCGTCGCGATGCCATGTTCGCCCGTGCCACTGCCGATTTCGAGAACGGACGCATCCTGCGGCAGTAAATCATGCAAAACTTGCGCGATATCCAATTTATTGCGGCCAGCAGAGGACGAAAAAAAGCGTCCCTCCTTGGCTTGCCGCGGTTCAAGCGCGACAGGTGAAGGCGTGTCCTTAGAATCGGTCATTGATCTTTCACCACGGGAAGTCTCAAGACCGCCTTCAATCCACCAAGGTCAGAACGAGATAAGATGAATTTCCCATTATAAGCATTCGCAAGATCATCAACGATGGAAAGGCCCAAACCGCTACCCGGGGTTGCTTCATCCAAACGCGCACCGCGTTGTAGGGCAATTTTGGCTTCTTCGGTGGTCAATCCTGGCCCATTGTCAGAGATCGACACTTCGCAAAACCCGTCGTCTTCGGCGTGCACGACCACATCGATTCGGTCCTTTGTCCACTTCGCGGCATTATCCATGAGATTGCCAACCATATCCTCAAAGTCACGTGGGTGACCGCGAAACACCAATCCTTTTGCGCCCACACGCTCAATCGTCAGGTCTTTGTCGCGATAAATCCGTGGCAACGTCCGCACCAAACCGTCGATCACCGGGTCCATATCCGTGCGAACCCCAATGGCCTGCCCCCGCGCGGCGGCCCGTGCGCGTCGTAGATGATGATCCACTTGTTCGGCCATCGTTTCCGTCTGGCGTGACACGACATCAGAGGGCGTCGTCTCCGCATAGGCCGCCTCATTGCGCAAGACAGCGATGGGGGTCTTCAAAGCATGCGCCAAATTCCCGACATGCGTTTGGGCCCGTTCAACGACAGATTTATTATGAGATATCAGAGAGTTAAGCTCCAAAGCGAGCGGCGCGATCTCCGGCGGATATTCTCCCTCCACAGAAACGGCCTGCCCTTCGCGAACATCTGCAATGCGACGACCCAGTTCAAATAAGGGCCGCAAACCAACCCTGACTTGAGCGTAAACAGCTAAGGTCAACCCCAAGATCAACACCGCCAAGAGGGTCACAGCTGTGATGATAAAATTACGGGTCGAGCGGATAACGGGCGCACGATCCGCAGCAGCTAGGACAATAACGGAACTCTCCATGTCAGGGAGAATGACTTGGCGCGCAACGACACGTAATGTTTCACCTGCGTCTAAATCAGGACCCGCCGTTGTAAATCGTACAGGCTCTTGACCCTGCGCGGCGAGCTCTAAGATGTCATCTCGTCGAATGGGTAATGAAGCACCATATAATGAACGGGACGACAGCATAGGCACAATCTTCGACCCGTCTTCAATCGTTCCAATGACCCAATACTTGCCCGACAAAGCGCGTTGATAGCGGGGATCAGGCAACTCTCGAGACAAACGCAAGCCGCGCTCTTCCGAGGTTTCAACACTCGCGATCAGTCCTAAGACCGTGGATTCTAAGGGCTCATCAAAACTACGATAGGTCGCGCTATTCGAGAGCCACGTCAGGACGGCGACAGTCAGCAGAAAGCCCGGCACAGCCCAGAGGGCTGCTGCGCGAACTAACGACGTCACTAACGACGGAGGGGATTTCACGCTCATGATATGTGCAAGGCGTTGCGATACATGGGTCCCACCCTATGCCAATCAGTCAGAACTTTCCATGTCTGGGTCAAGCAAGCGATACCCAAGACCACGAACGGTTTCGATCCGCTCTGTCCCTATCTTCTTACGCAGACGCCCGACAAAGACTTCAATCGTATTTGAATCACGGTCAAAGTCTTGATCATAGATATGTTCAACCAATTCAGTCCGCGAAATCACGCGACCTTTATGTGCTGCCATATAAGAGAGAAGGCGGAATTCGTGGCTGGTCAATTTAATCGCCATACCATCGACAAATGCACGTGCGGCACGATTATCAACCATCAGATCACCAAGCTCGATCGTATCCGTCGTGTGACCTGCGGCGCGGCGCAGTAAAGCCCGCAAGCGCGCCATTAATTCTTCGACGTGGAATGGTTTCGTCAGGTAATCATCCGCACCCGCATCAAATCCAGCGACTTTCTCAGACCATTGATCTCTAGCAGTAAGAATCAGCACAGGGAATTTCTTCCCGTCTGCGCGCCACTTTTGAAGGACGCTAACACCATCAATCAAGGGTAAGCCCAAATCTAAGATCACCGCATCATAGGGCTCTGTGTCCCCCAAAAAATGACCTTCTTCGCCATCTTTGGCAACATCCACGGCATAACCAGCGTCTTTGAACGCAGATTTCAATTGGCGGGCCAGATCGGCATCGTCTTCAACTATAAGTATTCGCATGTGAGGGCCTTTTCGCCGGAACGAGACTGAGGCTACTTTTTGACACGTCCAGTATTCGCGTCAATCAAAACGTCGACGACTTTGCCAGATTTAGCAATGACACGAACGCGATAAGTATCCCCACGACGAGAGATATCCACGACTTCGCCACCAGGAACACGCCGTCGGGCGATCGATTTTGCTTCTGCAGGTGAAATCGAACGCTGCGCTTCCAGCACAACAGGGCCGTTCCACTGATACGCATGCGCGGACGCAGCGCTGATGGACAGCACGGCTGCCAAAGCGGCAGAAAGGATATGACGTTTCGTCAACATAGTGATGATCTAGCGTTCGGCCCCTGAACGGTTTCTGAACATATGCAATAAGTTATGTTTATACGCCGTCAATGATGAGCAACGCATATTAGATCAACTTTCTGCGAAGATCGTGTTTTTCACCATCTGGAAGTTGTGAACTCAGGATCGGCGCGCCTGCCATCTCGCCTTCAGTCAGTACAATTTGCACCGTTACGATGACATCACCCGTTCCATCCTTGGCCCGAACACCCTTTTCCTTGAGACGAAACCGCTTGCCCGTATTCGTCCCTGGGGGAATTTTCAGCGCAACGGTCCCCGTTGGCAGGGACAGCTCAAAATCCGTCCCTTTCATCGCTTCCGTGAGTGAAATCGGCACATCCAGCCAGAGATTGTTTCCATCTCTCGACAGGCGCTTATGCGGTTGAACAGCGATTTTTACCCGCGCATCACCTGGTGGTCCATTATTGACACCAGGTTGACCTTTACCTCGTAAACGCACGGTTTGGCCGTCTTTAATGCCTTTTGGGAATTTGACCTTTAGACCTTTACCCAAGTCTTTCACGCCACCTGTCAGAGCATCTACCAAGCTCATCTTGAGTGTATATCGCAGGTCTTCGCCTTGCTGCGGCGGCGCAGGTCGTTGGCGTTGTTGACCTCTGCGGCCACCGCCTGCGCCCATGTTCATGCCGAAAAGCGAGGAAAACATGTCGGACATGTCATCGCCACCCATGCCGCCGAATCCGCCAAAGCCCGTGTCCATACCGCCCTGCGCATTGGCATGACGATATCCACCCGCAAATGGGTTTTGTTGCTGTCCAGACGCATCAACCCGTCCCGTGTCATAGGACTGGCGCAATTCCGCATTGGACAGCAGATTATAGGCCGCTGTGATTTCTTTGAACTTTTCTTCCGCTTTCGCATCGCCGGGATTCACATCTGGATGATGTAGCTTCGCCAATTTACGATAAGCCGATTTAATTTCGGCATCGGTCGCTGTTTTGGGAACGCCGAGGAGTGTGTAAGGGTTTTTTGCCATGTTTAACAAATAGGCGCGAGCCACGTCTTTTCAATAGTTTAGACAAGAATTTCGATAGAACGACCCGACTCTGTCAAAGGATGTAGGGGCTTGATCGAAATTGTGCGTTTGGACCCATAGGTCACAGGCACCAGCGCTGTCGTTCCCGACACCGTCATTTGACCGTCAGACCAGCGAATATCGAACATTTGTGTGAGGTCGCTCTCTGTCGAATCATCCAATCTTCGCGGTATCCAGCTCAGGCGCGTCTGGTCACCGTCAGCGCACGCGGTCAAATGCACAACCGAAAGCGGCCTAAGATGTGTCGCGTTGTAGGTCACCTGCCCCGTAACACCCGAACGCCCAGACGCCTGAACCTCAATGTCTAACGACGTGCCGATGAAGTCTGTCGAAATAGGGAGGTTCACAAGACCACTGGCCAGCGACACAATACGCGCACCCGCAGGAAGGTCATCCACCATATAATTGTCAGAATTTTGCAACCCGCGCAAGAGAGTGTGCAGGCGATAGGTGTCTGGGGCGATCAATGTGATGGAGGCTGCGCCGATCACTTCCCAGCCCAGAGACGTTTCAATCGCGAAGCGGTTTTGCCCTGACATCACATTTGATTCTGACACAGAAAAGAAAGCGCCGCTCGGCATCCAAATATCAAAACTGGAAATACGGTCCCACACCGTAATTGTGCCACGAGGTAAAGGCGTGAGTAAGCCGCCGAGGTTAAGAGGCGAACGCACTCTCTCCGAAACGGAGTCGAATGAGAGATCGACAGGACGAAACGGATACATCAACGCGCCCACTTGCACACCCTCCATCCCTGGTAAATCAAACGCTACTGCAACCGGTTCAGACATCCAAATTGGGTCTGATAGGACAGCAGGTTGCCCGTTCGTGATGTTGGGTTCCCCGCCTTTATCGGGCATGGCGACACACTCAATATCGGTCTGCACGCCTCTGCGTAATCGCTGAATTTGCCA
>CALHXF010000083.1 GCA_938040095.1 uncultured Caulobacterales bacterium | reverse complement strand
CAACGCATCAGCCCAATTGACAAAACACCTCTTTTTGGCAGGGAACGAATGAGGGATTTTAGGCGTTGAATCTCTATTTTAGGCAAATTCAGTCTGTGTTTCGATCTAAAACCGTAGTACATTGCTCCATTGATGCGTATTCTAAATAGAATCGAGTGGAGTTAAGCCCCCACCCTCATTTCAGGGCTGGAACACGGGTAAAGATGTTTCGAAGGACATGTTAGTTTGATTGGCCTTAACTCAACTATTTCTCATGCAAGTCTTCTTGAAATCATCGAAGCGATTTCAAAATCTGAGAGTATTGAAGAGCTGATCGGTGTGGGGAAAGCCTTAGCCTCCGTTAAGCTTGGTCTTTATCACCTCATACCGGTCGTGGGGGCGAAAAACTATGACCAACTTAACAGGTTTTGGACGACAGGGCTCGACCAAATCGTCCATGACTACTTAAAGCTGAAGAGCAAACGGTCGGACCCTCCTTTAAAATTTACAATCGACCAAGGTAGGCCCTATTGGATGTCCGACCTATTGATGGTTGAGCAATTGTCCGGCGGTCGCGAACGGCACAGGATCAATTTAGCTTTGGAGTTTTTAGGTGACGGATTGCTGGTACCTCTGTTTGGCCCTTACCATAGGATAGGTTACGTCTATTTAGGATTCAACTCACCGAAAGAATTTTTTGACGACGTTTATCCCTGGCAAGTTCAGGCGATCCTTCAGGCCGCTCATATTCGATACTGTATCTTAGTGGAATCCCTCAAAACCAGCGTAAGGTTGACAGATCGGGAAAGCGAGGTTCTTGAACTCATAACTTTTGGGAAAACCAATCCCGAAATTGGAATAATCTTGGGCATTTCTACCAGCACGGTGTCAGGTCACGTCAAACGAATTTTTCTGAAATTTGATGCCAAAGACCGAGTGACTGTCGCGCTCCGAGCGCAGAGTTTCATTCGATAGGGTTTAGGAAAGAGAGAATTTAGCGCTGGTCATGTGACGAAATATGTTCATCGCAATTCGGTCTGACGCGCTGGGTGCCTCGCCCTCGTTTACTCCAGACGCCTTGGCCCACATGTCCATCAAGTTTAAAACATCATCTTTGGAATTGAGTTTTATCCGAGCGGCCTGATCAAGCAAATCCGCCTCAAAGTTTAGCAGATCAGCTTCCCGCTTGTCTGCAGCTTCTATATCTACCTCTAAGCTAGGATCAATATTGGCGCAAAACCGAAGTTCATCAATTGTGCCTTCATATAATGCCATCAACTGACTTACAGACCGAATACCACGATCGGAGTCCAATTCTAAAAGCTCTTTTAACTCGTTCATGTGCTCCCCTTAGCGTATCCTGGATGGTCGCTAAATTCTCCAACATCTAGAGAACAGTGATTTGGAGAGACTGTATAGCCTATGATCGACCCCCTACATATGGGGGGATCACGTTGTGTTCATAATGACCCTGCGCCTCTTTAAGACCAAGAACCCCATGATGAAAGCTGGCTTCATTAGACGGGTCAACCAAATTCCCATCTGGAATAGTCGGCAAACGTTGACGTAGTTACCAGAACAAGTGGTCATGAAGTTATCGTCATTTGCATCGAATCCTCAAATGCCTTCACAGGATATTAATCTCGGACACCCCAATGTCGGGACGATTCGAGACACTATTGAATTGGGATTTACATGACATCAATCGCTCGGACCTGGTTCCAACGTCTCGCGCCTTACCGCTCTGCGGAAAATGGACGCGCAATTTTCGAGCTCCTGATCACTTTGGGGCCGTTCATGGCGCTTTGGGCCGGCATTTGGGGCCTTCTACAAGCCGGCCATTTTTGGGCTGTCCTTGGTTTTATTCCTGCTGGCGGCTTGCTTGTGCGCTTGTTCATTATACAGCATGATTGTGGGCATCAGTCCATGTTCACCAACCGGAAAGTCAATGATTGGGTGGGCCGTTTCATCGGCATTTTGACACTCACGCCCTATGATCATTGGAAACGCGGGCATGCGCTCCATCATGCCGGCTCTGGCAATCTCGACAGGCGCGGCATAGGCGATGACATCCTGACGTTGACAGTTGCCGAATATGCAGCCGCGTCAAAATGGGAGCGGTTTAAATACCGCATGTACCGCCATCCCGTCGTCATGTTTGGAATCGGTCCGGCCTATGTGTTTTTCTTGCACAACCGTTTGCCTGTTGGAGCGATGAAAAATGGCGTGAAGCCTTGGGCGAGTGCCCTGCTCACAAATCTAGGTGTCGCAATTGTTTACGGAGTTTTGATCTGGGCCATAGGTTGGAAAATCTTTGTACTCATTCAAATTCCAACCGTTGTAGTCGCGGCGTCTATTGGCGTGTGGATGTTTTATGTGCAGCATCAATTTGACTAAACACATTGGTCACGAACCGGTGAATGGGATCGTGAAAATGCAGCCCTGCAAGGCAGCTCTTACTATGATCTACCGAAATGGTTGATGTGGTTGACAGGCAATATCGGCGTGCATCATGTGCATCACCTCTCCGCGCGCATTCCGTTCTATCAGCTGCCACGTATCTTAAAGGCACATCCGGAGCTAAAATCCGTCGGACGGCTGACGTTTATTCAGAGTTTGAAATGCGTCAAACTTGCTCTTTGGTGCGAAGCTGACAGGCGCATGGTGAGTTTTCGGATGGCAAAAACCGTCTGTTAGGCGCTAATCCGCAAATATTTCATTGAGATAAGCCGCAATACGAACGCCACTTTGCTGCAGGCGTAGATCGATATCCCCGCGATGCTTATAGACATAATCATAGCTCAGATTCGGCAGCGTATCGCGGTCATACGGCCCGAGCCCCTCATATACCTTTTCTCTCAAGACAATACTCTCTTCGACCCAAGTGTCCGGGTTAGTGTCCGACCAAGTCGCTTTTTGGTCCATTGTAATACGGCGGTTCAACCAGCGAGCCTTCTCTGTGTAAGAAAGCTGCTCATCTTCGATTAGGTCTTCATCCCACAAACTATGTAGGTTGGTTGGTTTATCCTTGAACATGACATTCACGCGATTGCCGCCCCGATCATCGGCTCTACCAACATGTAAGGGTTGATGCAGGTCACCAATCAAATGAATCGTAAAGCGCAAAGCTAATTGCCGCTGCGCGACAGGCAGTGTTTTATCCGTAATTTGTTCAGAAAACATGCCGAGCGCAGTTATCGCATCACCCTCGGCTGGAGCGGCCATATAAGTCGTGCCTTTCGGGACTGTGATGTAATGCCATGGCGACGCGTCTTTACGCCAAAAATCGCTCGGATTGGATCGCATAAAGTCAGGCCATGTTGAGGCCTCGGCCAGACTCTCTACACCCAGAAGCGACATGACTTCCGCTTGCGCCAAGGGGGTGAGATGGGTTTGCGCAATCTTTCCCGTCACGCGGTGCCCATTTGGACCCCAAGCATGGGCGGATGTTGCAACGAATGACAGAGCTGCAGCAGTCAAAATGATAAACTTTTTCATGCAGCGTGGGTATCATCGGGCTGCACAAGAGTCATCCTTCCAGTCTTCGAAATCCCCAAACATCTGGTTCGCCTCTACATCCTGCACTCAACTTGACGCTGCGATACCTCCGTATTAGCGAAATTCCATGAAACATCTTTGCAGTTCTATTATTTTGACCGGGCTGATAATGACCGGCTGCGAAGCATCAGCGCCGCCTGAACCCACAAAGACTGTCTCCAAATACGCACAGCAATTTATTGACGCTGAAGCCAAGCTGGCCGCTGGGGATGCAATGGGCGTTTTATACATTCACCCGATGAGGAAGCGGGCCTGCAACACGATGCAAGTCCGGATATCCCGCAAAGATTATAACGGATTGGAATATAATTGGGAAATCGCAGACATTTTGGACGTTCAAGAAGAAAGCTCGGCGCCTGTGGATCGCCGGAACATCGGGACGCATCCCGTGTTTTTCGAAATGGATCAAGACAGCCTCTACCGCATCGACGCTGTAAGTTGCACCGCGTATAGCAAAGACGTCACGGTCCAGTATCAGAACTTCGCGCAGTTCAAACCAACCCCAGGACGCTTGAGCTATGTGGGGGATTTCACCCAATCCCGCTTGGCAGACGGCGTAGATATATATGTTCCATCCCTAAAGCTGTCTGATGCGCAACTCGCAATTGAACGCGATAGCCCTGCGCTCAAGTCTCTTTTAATTGAAGCTGACGTCGAGACATTTAGTTTCGACAATTTTGATGGCACAAGCGTGTCGGCCCAGCAAATCGTCGACAATGTAGAACGGTCGGGCGATTACTTCACGCTCAAGCAAACGCTGGAATCTCAAGCGGATGAAGCCCTTGCAACGTTTCTGGGCTACCTACCGGATGTTACGACAAGCATGGTCGCGCCGCGTGAAACATTGAAAATGGAGGAGTTGCTGACGTATAATCTGGATCTTGCATTTTTTCGCCAAGATATACGGGAGGACTTTCACGAGCTATTGGAGGCCGGAAAGCCGTTCGATCTGGCACGTGAATATATCTATAATCGCTTAGACGTCGTCAATGCAGAGCGGAAAGTTCCAAAGGGACTTAAATTCCAAACTCAGGCCTACAAAGAGGCCAAACGCAATTTGGACGGTGCGGAAATTAGTTATGAGAGGTTTTTGAAAAAGCAGCGCTTGGGAAATATCATTGGCAAGACTTTGACGAAAGACAGGCTCAACGCTCGTGAAGCATGGCGCAGTGAATTAACCGAAGTTGCTTTTGTTCTAAATGTATCATTCTCGAATCGAACACCGGACTCTGTTCGAGAGCGTATCCAGGCGATAATGACGGCTTACACACCCGCGAAATATAAGAGCTTACAAATTGAATTTGCCGCCGCTGCTGACAGAGTAAACGCGCCTCAAGTCCAAAAGCGCCGTCTAAAGCGGCTACTTGCCTCCGCAGAGGAAGAGGAGGCCATTCTACTTCAAGAGCTTATCGCATCCTTCATGTCTGAAAACCTGCAAGAAAACGAGGATTACCACCTCGCCCGGCAAAGGTTTGAACGGAACTGGGGCGATATTATGAGGCTTCGCCACGAAATGCGTTCGCAAGGGTCCGCGGAGTAAACCAAAAGACCGAAGCTCTGATTTACAGGGGATGCGAAGATACGTAATTCGCAAACTCTTCCAGCGTTTTTTCACCATACTCCGCTACATCGCCGAATGACCTAAACGTTTCCCAACGCACACCGGACGGGTCCATCGTCCAGTTTTTCTCCGACTTGGAAAAACAACAAACAGTTTTGCCAACTTCCAACAAGGGCGCAGAGGTGGCTTTCATCTTATCAAGGATAAGATCTAGCTCATCACTCTCGTCCACTTGCAAGCCCACATGATGGATGCCGGGGCGCCCCCCCGGCGTGTCTATGACCTCAACAACAAAATTGACGCATGGGTCTTCCAGCATCCATTTCGCGTAGTTTTCGCGAGTCTTCGTCGGAGGCATAGCGAAAAGTGCGCTGTAGAAAGTCACTGACGACGTGAAGCTCCCGACCTCGGCATTTACGTGAATATGGATGCGTTTCATGATGGGCTCCTGAGTTGAACCCGATATATGCATATTTGCACAAATATGCAATTAATATTTGGACGTCTGCCTTTGGCATTGCTTTAGAGCCGCAGTCAGTCCCTCTAATGTGTCCACTAGATGCTCAGACTCGAGTTGATAAGAAACTGTGCGACCTTTTCTGACGGCGGACAGCAAACCCGCCTCTCTCAAAATTTTCAGATGACGCGAGACCCCGGAAAAATCGATTCCGCACCCTTGGGCAATGTCGCTAACACGACTAGGATCGGACTTTGTCGCCAAGGTAGCGACGATAGCAATGCGATTGGGATCGCATAAAGCCTTGAACAACTTCGGGCGCATAGCTTTCATTAAACTTGTTTGACAAATTCCAGGTAAGTTTGAAGGTGCGCTCATGCTGGATACTTACATATATTTGCAGCGATATGCAAACATCAACCCGCCCCATCACATTCGAACACAGAGAATTCATCCATCGACCCTTGCGTTACGTTAACGTGAACGTTAACTGCACCCTAAATCGAATAGCGAGTCTGTTTGGGGATTGCCTCCCCTTGCCTAAAAGAGCCGTATTCAGAACAAGAACAATGCGAGAGGAAAGACTATGACCGAAGCTTATATATATGATGCGGTGCGCACGCCGCGCGGCAAAGGGAAATCTGACGGGAGCCTCCACGAAGTCACGCCCGTCGCTCTGGCGGCGCAAGTCCTCGAAGCCGTCCGCGACCGCAACAATATCGATTCTGCAGAGATCGAAGATATTGCCTTTGGCTGCGTCTCCCCGGTTGGTGAGCAAGGCGCAGTCATCACACGCTCAGCCATCCTTCAAGCGGGTTACGCGCAAACGACGTCCGGCATTCAGGTTAACCGCTTCTGCGGGTCAGGTCTCGAAGCCTCCAACATCGCAGCTGCCAAGGTCATGGCGGGCGAATGCGACATGGCCATCGGCGGCGGCGTCGAGCATATGTCCCGCGTCCCAATGGGCAGCGATGGCGGCGCGATGGCGACCGATCCGGCAGTAGCGATTGCGAATTACTTCGTCCCGCAAGGTGTCTCTGCTGACCTCATTGCGACGAAATATGGTTTCTCCCGCGACGACCTCGACGCATATGCCGTTGAGTCTCACAAACGCGCGGACAAAGCGTGGAAAGAAGGGCGTTTCGCCAAATCCATCGTCCCTGTGAAAGACATCTTGGGCCTGACGATTTTGGACCATGACGAAACAATCCGTCCCGACACGAACATGCAGTCATTGGGCGCATTGAACCCAGCCTTTAAAATGATGGGCGAGAATTTCGGTTTCGATAATGTGGCACAGCAAAAGTATCCAGGCGTTGAGAAAATTGAACATCGCCACCACGCCGGTAACTCTTCCGGTATTGTGGATGGCGCGGCCGCTATCCTTATCGGCAATAAAGAGACGGGCGAGCGTTTGGGCCTGAAACCCCGCGCGCGCATTCGTTCAATGGCGTCTATCGGCTCTGAGCCGACAATCATGCTGACAGGCCCTGAATTCGCAGCGCAGAAAGCGCTGAAACGCGCAGGCATGAGTGTGAGTGACATCGACATTTATGAGCTGAACGAGGCATTCGCGGCGGTCGTTCTACGCTTTATGCAGGCCCTCGAGATTGATCACAGCGATATCAACGTCAACGGCGGCGCGATTGCGATGGGACACCCGCTCGGCGCGACAGGTGCGATGATCCTCGGCACTATGGTCGACGAGTTGGAACGCGCTGACAAAGAAACATCTCTCGTGACGCTTTGCATTGTCTGCGGCATGGGCACAGCGACAATCATTGAACGCGTCTAAGACGATCAGACGAAAGAAAATAACATGAGCTATAACAATTTCAAATTGGACACAGATGCAGACGGCATTGTGACCATGACTATCGACGTCCCTAACCAAACAATGAATGTCTGGACACCAGACTTCATCAATGAGTTCGATAAATTCATCGATGACTTCAATTCTAATGACGATATGAAGGGCCTTGTCGTCACATCGGGCAAGAAGAACGCATTCTTGGCGGGTGCCGACCTCAACATGATGAGCGAAAACAATGCCGCCGGTAAAACGCTCACAATGGAAGCGTTTGAGGAAAGCATGAAGCTAACCAAAGCGCTACGCAAAATGGAAAATGGCGGGTGGACCACACGTCAAATCCAGCGCGAAGGCAAAAAAGCCAAACCTGCCGCAGCGGCCATTGAAGGACTCGCCCTTGGCGGCGGGCTTGAAATCTGTCTCGCAACGCATCAGCGCTTTGTGGCGGATAATCCGAAAATTAAACTTGGCCTGCCGGAGGTCCTAGTCGGCCTCCTCCCCGGTGCGGGCGGGACCCAGCGCACAATGCGCCTGATGGGTCTGCAACCTGCCGCCATGATCTGTACGCAGGGCAAACCGCTTGACCCGAAAAAAGCCAAGGCACAAGGCCTTGTCCATGAAGTTGTCGAAGTTGGTGGAACGACTGCGGCGGCGAAAGCTTGGGTCAAAGAAAACATCGAAAAAGGCGTTGTCGCGCCTTGGGATGTCAAAGGCTTTAAAATTCCAGGCGGCGGCGGTGCCATGAACCCGAAATCCGTTCAGTTCTTTATGGCGTCCGGCGCGATGGCTCTGCAACAGACCAAGCGGAATTATCCAGCCGTCGAAGCCATCCTGTCTTGCCTCTATGAGGGCTCCATTGTTCCAATGGACACGGCGCTCCGTATCGAGTCTAAATCCATAACCCAGCTGCTCATGGGCGCGACATCCAAAAATATGATCCGCACCTTGTTCCTGAACAAGAACGCCGCTGATAAAGGCGCGGGCCGTCCCGAAGGCGTTCCGGCTCAAGACATTAAAAAAGTTGGCGTTTTAGGCTGCGGATT
>CALHXF010000082.1 GCA_938040095.1 uncultured Caulobacterales bacterium | reverse complement strand
CCAAACCAGCCAATGCAATTTATCGAAGATAAAATGCACAGTGTCATAATATTGCGAACAATACATAGACCAAGCGAGGCCCCGCCTGTCCCATGTTTGAGAGAACCCTTGTAAGGTATCATAGGTTTCGAGAGCGGGGATCATGTTGTTCAGATTGGATGTAAGTATATGAAAGTAATAAATTTTAATTTCGTATAAACGAGTATCGTTATTGGTAACGGACCTTATATGCGACCGTCATTGCAAGGCCTGTCCTTGCAATCCAAATGTAATTACCCGTGGATCACAAGAACAAGTCTTGTGATGACGAAAAAATAACGTGGTGTTTTAAGTCTCTAAATAGAGCCTCACACACTCCCAAAATACGGCATCACACGCTGTATGACCCAGAACATGGCGACGGTTGCGATCCCGTAGCTCACCAAAAATTCTGCACTTCTGCGCCAATATCGCCCGAGCTTTGACAGACCCCACAGCACGAAAAGTGCCGCTCCAATCACAGCAAATTGGCCAAGCTCTACGCCGATATTAAAGAGGAGTAGTGCGAGTAATTCCGTGCCTTGTGGGAGGCCGATTTCGGCGAGCGCGCCTGCAAAGCCAAAGCCGTGGATAAGCCCCACAACGAAAGCAATCAGGTAAGGGCGTCTCGCGCCGAGTGTGCGTCGACCTTTTCGTTTCCGTAAAATTTCAACACCCAGCAAAACAATTGATCCCGCGATTAGAATTTCTACGGGACGAGACGGCAAGACAATACCTCCTAAAGCCGTTGCTGCGAGCGTAATAGAATGCGCGAGGGTGAATGCTGTCGCCACGCCCCAAACTTTGCGGCCACCTACCAGCAAGGCAAGCCCGATCACGAATAGCAGATGGTCCCAGCCATAAATAATATGTTCAACGCCAATGCCCAAATAATCTTTCGCAGGACTCGCGGTTGGACCGCTCAATGAGAGAACAGGGTCAGCAGGCTTTAGGAGAGTCGCACGGGGTTCTGCATCTAAATAAGTAATTTGGACGAAAACATCGGTGAGCGTGTTTTCTAAACCAGGCAAAGAGATTTCACCTTGTTGGAGATTGCAGGTCACATTGAAGCGTTCTGCGACTGTGCTGCCCGCTCGATCTAATGTGGGCTCGGTTTGCATGCAACCTTCAGGAAAGGTCGGGTCAATGCGCAAGCGTCGACCTGAAATGATGGGTTGCTTCCAGACGACTTGGAAATTCTCTTGGCTGACTTCGGTGATGCGCAAAAATGCAGGACGAACCTCATGGGCATTGGCGGGCATCGCCATTGTCCAAAAGACGCAACTCCAGACTAATCCTGCGAGGAGCAGGCGCGTGATTGCGGTTAGGTTTGCAGATAGACTTACGCGCGACATTAGTCTTGTACCTCAACCCTATATTTGAGGATGAGGCGTTTGAGGCCCTCAGTATTTTCAGCGCGTTTGGCTTGTTCGGCCCAGACGGCTTCGACTTCGGGTAAGATGTCTTCAAAGGCTGGAAGCTGTTCTGCCGTGATGTTGGTGAACCGCACAAGATGCACACCAAAGGCTGAATTGACAGGACCTTGCCACCCTTGCGTATCGGGCAATGCGAAGAGAGATCGCGCAAAGCTGGTGCCAAAATCACGTTGTACCGCGGGGGCCGCTTGTTGGGTGAAACGTCGCCCTGTCATAAAGGCATCGCCTTGGGCTTCCCAGTCCTCAGCAATACCTGCTGCCGCGAGGGCTTGGGCGTCCGCGACAACTGTGTCTGCGCGACCTTTTGGCGAGAGATAGATATGCTCAAAGCTGCGTGTTTCGGGGCGCATGAATTTATCTGTATTAGCCTCAAACCACGCGCGTAAGTCTTCGCGCGGCGGCACAGCTGGCGCCCCAATGTCGTCGATCATAAAGCGCATTTTCTGCGCTAAACGCCGACGAATGATTGTATCATCTTCATCAAGGCCCAAACGCTGTGCTTCGCGCATCAACACCTGTTCTTCAACATGAGCGAACAACAGCGCTTCAATGTCTTCATCTGTTGGCTGACGGCGATTTTCAGTCGCGAAAATCTGCGCTTGCCGCTCCATCTCTGTGGGGCTGACAAAGATTGTTCGATCGAGTTTCGTGACATGGCGTTGCCAGAGCGAATGCCCCGCAAAGAGCAGGCCACCTAGAACCACAAAATGAACGAAGGGCTCATTTAGAAATTTACGCATTTAAATTATAGCTCCGTTTCCAAATCCGCGCCGTCTCTTTGTGGGACGGGCGAGTTTGGTCTCTATCGCGTCTCTCTTTGATTACTGAGAGTGCGATGTCCAGATCGGGGATGACCATGCGCGTTCACGCAGGGTCGCTGGGACATCGGGATTGCGTTCCACGCCCGCTTTCAAGGCGTCAAATGTAGACCAACGACAAGTCGGGTTTTCCAACACGCGCACGTAATAGGCCGCGCTGACGCCCGTTTCATAATCAGGGTCTGTCCAAACGGCCTTCAGCTCTGGATCACCTTGGCTCGTGCTTGGGGCGCAGGTCGTGAGATCGACAGATGCGCCATTGTCCGGGCAACGGTTGGTTTGTGGATTGGGTGTCGCGCCATCGGAACAGGCCATATCATAGATGGCTTCTTGAGGGCCTTCGACCGTGTTCCAGCTTTTGACGATTTGTAGGCGTTCGAGCGGTGCGCCGCGCGGATCACGCGCCGCCCAGGCCATAAAGCTTGGTGCTGCATCGACGTTCAATTTTCCGCCCATTGGCACGCCAGCACTATAGCCTTGCTCGACCATATCGGTGGCATCCAACATATCGGCGGAGACATCGCCGCCAAAGAAGCGAAGGCGAATACGTGGGCCAGATGTGGCGTAAGTTTCGCGGCGACGCATGCTGTCAAAAATAGAATCACGCGTGTTTTCTTCGGCCCAAACTGCAGCATAACCTGCTGCGCCCCATTTGGAGAACCAGCCTTCTGCATTGGGATCACGTTCAACGCCTTCCCATGTTTTTGAGCCACCAGGTGGGACAGAGCCGCGTTCGACGGCTGTGCCGTCAACAATGCCGACTTTGCCCCAATAATCATTTTCATCATAGGCGCCGGCCGCAACATGAGAGTCGGAGCTGCCGATTAATCCAAATTCATACGGGTTTGTGCCTGTAGCTTCTTCGAGTGCGAGGCCACGTGCGAGGGCTTCGCGGAGATAGGAGCCGCTGATTTTACTGACCGTTGGCGAGCCCAGAAGGAGCTCATAAATTTCAAAATTCGCAAACTCATCATTAGGTGAGAGCGCAGGATGCGTTTCCGAGGTGCCCTTAACTTGCGTCATTTCGATGATCGGTTCATTGCGCAAACGCTGTGACGTATATTCCGGGTCCATTTCCCCACCCTCATATGTGAGAAGGTCGAACATTTTTCCATCAGAGACGTTGGAATTATGTGGAATGGCGAGAACGTCGCGACCTTCACTACGTTCATCATCCATCCAATCCCACAGGTCTTCGGGGTTCTTGGAGTCCAAGACACTGAACAGGCGATCGGGCGCTTCGCCTTTAAACACGACATTCCGATGCAGGTTACCACCTCCAAAGGTGTTCCCACTATCAGAGCGTGTGGTGACGGAGGTGAACTCATAAGCGGCGAAAGTTGTCAGCTCACCCGGGCGATAATATTTGTCGGCGGTTGCGACGGTGTCTTGCCATGTGCGATCAATCAGGTCGCGATTATACATCTCTGGGATGGGTTCGCTTTTGCGGACAGAGAGGCCAACAGCTTGAAAGTTCCGCAAGATAGCGGCTTGGTCATTTGCGCTGAATATTCTTTTGGCAATATCTAGATCAGACATCGGACTATCGGGATTATCCATCGCGGGCAAAATACCCATATACGCGCCATGATCTGTTGCGGCGACGAAATCCAGTGGTGGTCCTTGTAGGGTCATTTTAGAACCAGACGGATGTGTCAGGGTTTCGCCTAGGGCAAAGCGATAGACATCATCAGGCGTGACGCGGACGTTAAAGATATAGGCGTCAAAGCTGTTCTTTGTATGGATATGAAGGTCACCGAAATACACATTGCGACTGGCGCTATAGCCTGCCGTTCGTGAATCTGTTTTGGATGAAGATACGGGCGTATCTGCAGTGGTATCTTTTGACGTATCGGTTGGCTGACAAGCGGCTAAAGTGATAGCTAAGGCGCTGCACATCCATAAATTTTTACGCATATTCTTTCCCCATTTTTCATGCTTGTGACGTAACACCTCATTCATGTCAAAATCCTTGAACTCACTTGCGCCGTACTAAAACTGATGATCAAAGAATAACATGCATACAAAATGTGGGATGACGACTAAATGGCCTATAAAGAACTGATATACACGAGCCTTGCGCGACAGCCTGGCACGACCAAAGATGTCCAAGATATCCTGCAATCTTCAGAGCGCAATAATGTTGGGACGGGGGTAACGGGTTTGCTGCTTTTTGACGGTGATCGATATATTCAAATCCTCGAGGGCTCAGCTGAGAATGTAACAGGGCTGTTTTCGAAAATTCAAACAGACCCACGTCACCTGCAAGTAGAGCTTTTACATTCGGGTGGCATTTCGGCGCGAGCATTTCAAAACTGGCGCATGGCCTATGAAGAGCTACCATCAGGATTGTTAGAGGACCTCGCCGAAAACATGGCTGTCTTCGCGATCGAGCTGGAGGATGAAAGTCTTGAGGCGCATGAGAGTTTCGGGGCGCGCTTGAACGGCCTGTTCATGGACGCCATCGCCGCCGAGTAGAGACTTTTAACAGACGTTTGGAATTAAAAACGCCGCCTCAAATCTGAGGCGGCGTTTTCGATTCTGGCCGATGGGGCGCAAAGAGCCAGAAAACCCTGACTTAGCGCGGCGCGCGCTTCGCCAGAATTCTTTGTAGCGTTCGGCGGTGCATATTTAGACGCCGCGCTGTCTCGGATACATTTTTCCCGCAAAGCTCATAGACGCGTTGAATATGTTCCCAGCGCACACGATCCGCACTCATCGGGTTTTCAGGTGGCTCAGGGGCTTGATCGCGCTCGGCGAGTAGGGCTTTACACACATCATCTGCATCTGCGGGCTTGGCGAGATAGTCGACCGCGCCACGTTTGACGGCAGAGACGGCGGTCGCAAGATTGCCGTAACCCGTCAACATAACCATTTTCGAATCTGGTCGGCGTTCATGCAAGAGGTCGATAACGTCCATGCCATTGCCATCTTCCAGACGCATGTCGAGCACCGCAAAGGCCGGTGGGTTCGCGCGTACTTTGGCTTTCGCTTCGAGAACTGTTTCCACAGCATCGACTTTAAATCCACGCTGTTCCAATGCGCGGCCTAAACGCGTGCGAAATGGGCCGTCATCATCCAAAATCATCAATGATGCGTCAGCAGGCAAGGTATATTCAGTCATCATGCAGTCCTTAATGCAGCCTATATTCTATGGTCTAGATACGTCTTGACCTTGAAAAATAGACTGCTTTGCTTATCGGTCAATTTTGGACAATCTGTCGCGGGGCCAGATGGCTTGAACGCGAGCACCGCCCATTGGCGAACGAGAATAGCGCACACGCCCTCCTGTGCGTTCTATAAGTGTACCTGAAATGAAAACGCCTAACCCTAATCCGCCAGCCGTCCGGGAACGTCTGCGGGTACTGGCGTAAGGTTGGCCCAGCCGACCTAAGAGCGCGGTCTCAAAACCAGGGCCATCATCATCCACATTTATGGTTAGGGTTTTCTCATCCCACTCTGCGGAAAGTTCGACGCGAGAGCTTGCGAAATCAACGGCGTTATCGACGTAGTTTTTCAACGCATAGAGGAGTTCGGACTGCCGCTGCAGGATAGGGTCAGCGCCTTCGCCAATGCTGGATATTGAGATATCTTTGTTTCGCCCGATGAAAGGTTCTGCGGCCTCTTCCAATAAATCTTCAGGGTAGAGGACATTATGGATCATGTCGCCCTCGTCACCGCGTTGGGAAAGCTGTTCGAGGATTTCACGGCACCGCAAAGATTGGGACAAGATCAACGCCGCGTCTTCCGCAAGTGGTGATCCCGCTTCGACTTCACGGCTCATTTCTTTGGCGACGACTTGGATTGTTGCCAATGGCGTGCCGAGTTCATGTGCCGCCGCCGCCGCGAGGCCCCCCAATGCGCTGAGCTTTTGCTCGTGTGCAAGTTTGGATTCTGCTGTTGCAAGGGCGAAGGCCATTTTGCGGCTCTCTTTTGTCGTGCGCCACGCATAGAGAGAAGTGAAGGTGGAGCCGACGCAAATGGCCATCCAGATGCCCAATTTAAAAACCATCGGCAGGTCGAAACTTCCCGCAGGCGACCAGGGCAGGGGTTGATATACAAAGACCAAAGTCAATGACAACGTCATTGCCATGACGCCAAGCGCCATAACGACCCAGCGTGATAAGGTCGTCGCAGCCGTCACGACAGGGGCTAGAAATAAAATTGCAAAGGGGTTGGTAATTCCACCCGTTAGCCAGAGAAGTCCCGCGAGTTGCCACAGATCAAATCCGAGTTGCATATAAGCTTCAAAATCTGAGACGCGACGATCTAATGGCATTGTAAATGTCACGACAATGTTGACAGCAGCGGAGGCCAAAATTGCCAGACCACACGCAATGAGAGGGTAGTCAAATCCAAGAAATTGACTGACAATAATAAGTGCGAGAGCCTGCCCCAGAACAGCGGCCCATCGCAATGTGACAAGTGTCTGTCGACGGAGTGACCCCAAGGTCGCAACAGGCGTTTCCGGGACTGCGGCGTTAAGCGCTTTCACATTCTGCCCTTTCAATTATACAGGCGTTATTCCTACTACGTTATAGCGGAGCACAGTAGCATGAGAATTGTAACAAATTTTCTGATTGCAGGTCTAATGATGGCGACTTTGCAGTCATGTAAGGCCGAAGACCCCAATCGCGCCGGCGTCTCTGGTCAGACCGTTCGTAGCACAGGCACTGCAGATATTGGCGGACCTTTCACACTTGTCGATACGACAGGACAGACTGTCACGGAAGCTGACCTTTTGGGTCAACCACAGCTCATTTATTTTGGCTTTGCCTTTTGTCCCGATGTTTGCCCGACTGCGATGCAGAAATTAGGTGCCGCACAAACCCTGATGGGGGATGCAGGTGATGATGTCGGTTACGTCTTGTTTAGCGTCGACCCCGAGCGGGACACGCCTGAAAAACTTGCGGAATATGTTGCCTTTGACCCTTTCCCACGGGGACTTCGTGGGTTCACGGGAACGGTCGACCAAGTCGAAGCTGCTAAAGCTGTCTATAAAGTCGTTGCGCAAAAGGTCTCGACAGAAGGTGGCGCTGTTGAAGGGGGATCAATGGATTACACCGTCGATCACTCGGACATTATCTATTTCATGGATGCCGAAGGGAAGTTTGTTGATTTCTTCTCGGCCCGTTCCACACCGCAAGATATTGCCGTAAGGGTGCGTCAGCAGCTTATGCAGTCGCAGAAATAATCATCAGCCCGTTGCGGTTATCGGTTCGCGCCAGGTACCCATTTGACGTCGGCCGCGCCTTGGTCATTGCACCAGCGTGAAGCGACGAACAGAAAATCAGAAAGTCGGTTGAGGTAGCTGAGCGCGTGGACATTGATGTCTTGCTCATCTGCTAAGGCCACACACACACGTTCTGCACGACGACAGACGGTTCGCGCCTGATGCAGATAGGCGGCAGGCGGATGTCCGCCCGGCAGAACGAAAGAGTTCAACGGTTCGAGGTCTGCATTCAGACTATCTAATTCGGCCTCTAAACGTGCGGTCTGCTCGGCGATCATGCGGAGCGCATACTCACTATCCGCTTCACCTTCGGCAGGTAGTGGCGTCGCGAGGTCTGCGCCGAGATCAAAGAGATCATTTTGAATGCGGGATAACATCTCGTCCAAATGACGGTTTTCCAGATGCAGCCGCACCAGACCAATGACGCTATTGGTTTCATCCACATCGCCATAGGCGCGAACACGTAAGGCATGTTTGGACAGGCGTGAGCCGTCGACCAAACCTGTTGATCCGTCATCGCCCGTGCGGGTATAAATCTTGTTCAGCTTAACCATCGCAGCGTTAAATGCCTTTGTTTCGCATATAGACGGTGAGCGCCAAGAGGCCGATGGCGGCGACTTGCGCGTAAATGCGACGCCACATCCAGTCATTTGATTTCTTGCGGTTCCCTTCTTTTCTGCTGCTCATGGTGACTGTGCCCATGACGAGCGTGATCACGACGCAGAGAAAGGCAAGACCCGTGAGGATATAAAGAACAGTAAGCATGTAAGGCGTCCGTGTTTGAGTTAACGTCCTTATATACGTTTAACCGTTGGGTTCGATGGTAAATCGTTCCTCGATCCCTGCTACTTTTTCGCACTTGTCGCAGTTCATCCACAATTTTCCCTTGGATCATCCACAATTTTAGATGCGCTATGGACTGTCTTGTCGGGATTTGCGCGGGTATGTCCCTGAGTCCAGTTTAGTCCAATAAAGAGTTTCTGCCATGATGAGTGATTCCGACCGCGCCGATCAAATGGGCCAAGCGACACGTGAGAAGTTACGTCAATTCATTGCACGTATTGAGCGCCTCGAAGCCGAGAAAGCGGAGTTAGCTTCCGATATTCGTGACGTCTACGGTGAAATGAAAACTTTTGGTCTGGATACAAAAGTCATCCGCAAGGTTATTGCTCTGCGTAAACAAGACGCAAATGAACGCGCCGAAATGGAAGCACTTCTTGAGCTGTACCTAGAGGCGACAGAAGGCGTCTAAGACGCTTCACCATATTTCGTTCGCTTTTTGTTCCAGTCATGCTAAGTCGTCCGAATGTCGGATTATGATCGGGAACAGTGGCAGGCGGAACAAACCGCCCGCGAGCAAGTTGATACAGCTTATCGTGACAAAATGGCGAGAGCGCGAGAGCGCTCTGCGGCCAATGCCAAACGTAAGGTTGCTCGACTCCATGCCAAGCTCACAGAGTTAGGTCATATCTCAGATTTTGAAGATGAATTCGGCGAGAGTGTGCTTGAGCGATTGGATAAATTTGGCTCGGCCTTTTATGATTTGGAAAAGGGGCGTCCCGGTGACGCCCTGTCTATCGCGCAAAAGCAAGTCGTCGCGCGCATGAATCGCAAGGTGAAAGAGTTGAAGGCTAAACAAAAAGCGGGAGAAGGCCAAGAACCAGACCCTGATGCGGATTATGTCCGTACCGCAGATCGCTGGAAATCTGATACTCAGAAATCAGATGAAAGAAAGTCAAACGGCTTTAAATCCAAGCGCAAACCAAAATTTACACCCCGTGTTCGAAATATCGAAGATGAAGTGTTTGAGGATGAGCCCGCCCCGCGGCCTATCAATCCTGCCCCACCTGTTCTTGCGAGTGTGACGGCTGTACCGCAGGCCCGCCGTTCAAAGGTACCTCTGAACCCTGTCGTGACATCTGCACCCACAGACATCAGTGGTCCTCGACCTGCGCCATATATTCCTGAATATGCACGGCCAGAACCGAAAACGCCTGCGCCAAAACCATCAGACGCAAAGCGACCCTTTTTGCGAATTGTCCCAAAAGACTAAGTCGGCCCGAGGGTGTAGCCATATATAGCTGGGCCCATCGCGATGCAGTAACGGACCCAGCTCACTTTTTTAATTCCAAACGCGTCTGTTTAACTAATAACTTTCGTCAGTTTGGATATCTGTTTTACCTTCCGATGTTTCCACTTGGGGCAAATCCATCTCGCCTTCTTCGACAGGTGTTGTATCGAGGATATCTTCAGGTATCGCCTCAGGCATAATGTCCCCAGATGCTCTACTCTCAAGTTCATCAACCTCGTTGTCGGCAACGGAGGGTTTGATGACTTCAACGCCCTCTGGGTAACTTTCAAAAGTTTCGACCTCCATCACAGTCTCGACAGGATCGAAGGGCATGGTCTCTAAAGGCATGGTTTCTAAGGGTGTGGGTTCAAAAGATGCGGGGTCAAGCGTTGACGCAGTTTGAAGCGCGTAAGGCTGATCTGTAAACACGCCCGCCAAGATAAATTCATCTTCCGTTAAACTGGCATCGCCTTGGGCCATGCGGGTGAATTCCTGCGCGGCGAGCGTCACGGTTTTACCTTCTGTCAGCGCGACAGCTTTATATTCTGCGAAATCTACCTGACCATCTGCATTGGCATCAAGCACGTTAAAATCGGCTGCAAATGCGGTAGCTGTCAGTGCCGATATCGCAAAGACGGAACCCGCCAGTTTCAGTGTTGGTTTAATCAAGGTCATATCACTCTCCTTTGGTTTTGGTTCGATATGAACCCAAAGGACAGCACGTGATTGCGGCGCGATTATGCCTGAAATTAGGCGAAGACTTACGATCCAGTTAGGTCTTAGCAACCTTATCTAAGGCGTGAAGCTAGAATCCAGAATGGCCTGAAGTGCCGATTTCGCGTTTCGGTCACGATCCCAAAGGAGCGGCGCATTCGTGCGCGAGACAGGATATTCATTCAACCATGTCGCCGCATCTGAAATCCCCCAAAGCGTGACTGAGTTGACACTCGAACGTGTCGCTAAACCATCAAAGATAGCGCGGTAAAGCTGGGCTTGATTGGTGAATACAGTGTCTGGAATTGTCGTTCCATAATCGCTTTGGCATCCGGTTTGATCTGAAAAGCAGCTCGCAGGGTCGGAATATACCGAAATATCTAATTCCGTAATATGTTGTTCAAGCCCCATGAATTCAGTGTCCACGGCGTCCACGGCGTCAAAGACTTGTTGCGCGGACGTGCCGACATTGATGTGCATCTGATGACCGATGCCATCGAGGGGAATGTCACGGGCTTGCAAATCTCGCACGACGTCCAGCAAGCGTCCAAGCTTCCCAGAAAACTCTGTGCCATAGTCATTGATGTACAACTTGCAGTCTGGGTCCGCTGCCCGTGCGGCTTCAAATGCCCAATCAATATAATCTGCATTACCACCCGACGCCGTCCACCAATTTGAGCGGCGATAAGCGTCACCTAGACTTCCGTCATCGGTGATAACCTCATTTACGACATCCCAGGCATAAATTTTGCCACGGTAGCGGGTCACAACCTCGGTGATATAGGTTTGTAATTTGACCTTCACTTGCGCTGGCGTGCCTGTGAGCATCCAATCTGGCGTACTGCGATGCCAGAGCAACGCGTGCCCCCGCAATTGCAATCCATTGTCCTCTGCAAAGGCGAGAAGGGCATCCGCTTCGACCCAATTATAGACACCTTCGCTGGGCCCCATGATGTCTGGCTTCATTTCAAATTCCGCTGTGATGGAATTAAACTGCGCGCCTAGAAGTGTACCTTCGGGCGCGGTCAATTGACCGACTTGAATGGCGCCACCGACTTGGAATTGATTTACAAATTTATCTCTGAGCTGCCCCTCTGTTGGCACAAATATAACAGGCGCTGGCGTTGGTGGCGTGACTACGACGGGTGGCGGTGTAGGTCGGACGGGGCTGCTACTGCCACCACCGCAAGCGGAGACGGAAAAGGCAGCGCCGCCGAGCAAGAGTTTCAATCGATCGCGCGCTGTGAACATTTGAATCTATCCCCTGAGATATTTCTGCGTTATTTTTCGCCACCTATAAAGCAATGACAGCGTTGTCACTTGCGTAGCGCGGAAGGTCTCCGTCGTCAAATGATAGTCTTGGCAGAAGATTTATGTCCCAGCTTTGGAGGGGGGGGGCGAGCTTTAAACAAAGCAAGGCCACGCATTCCCCCGAAAGCGTGGCCTTGATCCTGCGGGAGCATAAGCTGCACGCGGGAGTAAGGGGTAAGGTTTCCCCTATTTGGTATGGCGGGCTTAGAAACGCGCCTTGAAACCGATATTTATCGCATGGGCTTGTGTTTCGTCATTGGACACTTGTTGCGGTGCGACGAACGGAATGAAGCCTTTATTATAGACATATTCAGCGCCAAATTCGAGGTAGTCATTGACGGGGTATTCAACCGAAAAAGCGTGTTGTTGATTGCTCTCGAAACTCGTTGGCGTTCCGCGGGCGCTGATGTTGCCTGTATCGTCGCTGATATTGCCCCAGCTCCCGACGGCTGCGATATTCATGCGGCGACCATAGACCATCGGTTTAATCCGCGCTTGTGCGACCAGTGTAGATAGCTTTTCATCAAAATTAATATTGTCGATGTCCGTCGTGGATCCCGTTGGGTCGATCAAAAATTGCGGCAATGGCGTTCCGTCGATTGTTTGCGGAATAGCGGCGCCCCACGGTTTTAGCGTCGTCGTATATTCCACCATCGCGTCAAAGAATGGTGAGTTATATTCCGCAAAACCATTTACGAGGCTGTTACGATATTCAATGAAATTCGCCGGGGCTGTACCGTCCTGACGGCCTTGGAAGGTATGGGCCGTAAAGTTGTCGCGATAAATTGAATCGTGAAGGTAACCGCCGCCTACTGTAAAGGCGTTCTTCTTGTCATTGCCAAAACGAAATTCCTTTTCAGCGTTAAATGCGTAGTTCCCGATATTGTTGTCTTCGCCCGCTAGGCCGACACGTAATTGACGTCCCGCAGAGAAGGCCGAGCCCGTGAGCTTGAATCCATTTGAATAGAGGCCTAGTTCCAAGACAGGTTGGTCACTGACCGCCCAAAAATAATGTGCGCCTTCATTATGTGTGAAGGCATTGTAGCTGTCGAAATTACCGAAATCGATCGTCTTGCGACCAAAGGCAGCGTAGAAAGGCGACTTCTCTAAGTTACCAAAAACTACATAGGCTTTGCGAAGCTGAAACTCATCTTGGTCGCGACCATATTCCGTCTCGGAATATTCTGGCTGGAGATAGAGAGTCGTCCAATCCCCAAATGTCGAGGTGAAAGACAGGGCCGCGTGATCAAGGGCGAAAACACCTGCGCTGTCATCTGTGCGATCAGAGAAAAAGGGAAAGCGCGACAGAATTGGGAATTGGCCGTCGACGTCTGTTTTTTGCCACTTAAGACCACCTTGGAAGCCTGCGCCTAAATAAACAGAATTATCCTTGAGGGTGCCATTGGCGCGATTGGCCAAGAGCGTCAGGGTTTTACCCGTTGTGTTTTCTTGCCAGTCTAACATGTCCCGCGTGTGCAGTGCATTTGTACGAACGGTAACGCCACCGATGTCGTAATTGCGTGTGAAGCTTGAGGCCGCCTTGCGATCATAAGAGACGCTGCGCGGCGCTGACAGGCCGCGTAATCCAGAAAATCCTGAGTCCTGCGTGTCCGAATGTGCAATGCGGATATATTGCGGGGCCGAGGTGTAGCCTTGGACTGACGGCGCGAGTTCATAATCCGTGGCATAGGTTTGGCCAGAATCATATCCGTGAACCGCATTAATTTGTGCTTGCAGGCGTTGTTGCTGCCAGGACCCAGATGGAACGTAAGTTTGAACATTCGCGCCTTGCCCAGAGAAACCTCCACGCAAGCCTTGGCTTTGATGCGTAGCGGCCACTGGCACGGCGATGAGAAGTGCAAGCGCAGCCGCGCTTCCTAAAAGAATACGATGTTTCATTGGATCAAGTCCCCACAACTATAATATTAAGCGGATCGAACGTCTTCGACGTCCAGTTCATGTTCACGGACCTTGCGGTAAAGCGTGGACCGTCCAATCCCGAGACGGCGTGCGACTTCCGACATATGTCCCGAGTAATTATTGATAGCGAAGGCGATCAGGTCGCGTTCGATGTCGCCCAATGTGCGCAAGTGACCTTCACGATCCAAAACCGACACAGCCGCATCAGGGGCTGTTGGTTCGTCGCGTAACTCTGCGGATACAAGACTCTCAATTGGATTTGTTTCCTGTTCCGGTGATTTTAACAGACCAGGCATCAATCCTGAAATTTGTGGAAAATCTTGGGGGCGAAGTTTGTGTCCATCGGACAAGATCATCGCGCGGAAAACAGTGTTTTCTAACTGACGGACATTGCCTTTCCACTCATGCTTTTTCAGCAACTCAAGCGTATCTGCTGTCACGCCAGAGACGTTCAGGCGTTCCTGCGCGTTGATGCGTTTCACAAAATGCTCGACGAGCGCGGGGATATCTTCACGACGCTCTCTCAAAGGCGGAACGGCAATCGGGAAAACATTCAGGCGGTAATAAAGGTCTTCGCGGAATCGACCGTCTTGGACGGCCATTGCGAGGTCGCGATTTGTCGCGCTGATGATACGGACATCAACAGGTACCGTGCGTTTTGAGCCGACAGGATCGACTTCCCCCTCTTGGAGAACACGAAGCAATTTAACTTGCATTTCAAGCGGAAGCTCTCCGACTTCGTCAAGGAACAAAGTTCCCGTATGCGCCTCTTGGAATTTACCGAGATGTTTGGAATTCGCGCCAGTGAAAGACCCTTTTTCGTGACCGAACAAAATCGATTCTACGAGGTTTTCCGAAATCGCACCGCAGTTGACGGTGATGAAGGGTTTGTCGGATCGCTCTGACGCGCTTTGAATCGCGCGGGCAATCACTTCTTTACCGACACCTGACTCACCTGTGATGAGAATCGGAATATTGGCTTTCGCACCCCGTTCACCCATCGCAACGACGGACCGCATGGAGGACGCATTGCCAATGAGATCGTCAAAAGACAGACCGCCTTCGGTCGTTTTCTTGAGGCGTTTCACTTCGCCAACCAATGTCTTCATATCTAAGGCGTTACGGATAGAGACAATGATACGTTCTGGCGCGGCGGGTTTGACAACGAAATCTCGTGCACCAGCTTTCATGGCTTTGACAACTGCGTCGATAGACCCTTTACCTGTCAGGACAATGACAGGGAGGTCGGGACGTTTCTGCGCTAATTCTTCGAGTGTCTCCATGCCATCGCGTCCCGGCATTACCAGATCGAGCAGCATGACGTGAACATTGTCTTGATCGGGGCCAAGCGCGATATTTAACGCGGCATCGCCGTCACCCGCTTGCAGCGTGGAGAAACCTGATTTTTCGACAACAGCCTGTAAAAGACGACGTTGCGTTGGATCATCATCGACGATCAAAACAGTCTTGCCCATAAAAGTCACCCGTTCGACGTAAGGCGACGGTTGGTCCGTCACACTCGCTTCCCAGAACATGACGCAAGGGGGTGAATTTCAGGTTTGAATCTATGGGGAAGAAAGAATGAATTGTTCTGGTGTCCAGAACCGTCATCTAGTAGGTATAATTTTGCGTTTTATAACAAATAAGGCGATTTCCTAGGTGGTGTACCACTTGTCTATACCGATTTGTCGTGATAGCGAACCACCTTATTCAATTGACGAAGAATAAAGGCATAGCACATGGCAGGCGGAACCTCCGATTATAACCACGGCTCTATGGAAGTAGACGCTCAAGCGACTGCATTCTCTGGATTTATGGGCGGCACGAAATATGGCGGCGCTGCTATCGCACTCGTCGTTTTGATGCCTGTTCTTGTTTTTGCTGTTAATTTGGCATGGCCACCCGCTTTGCTAGCGACAGTTATTTTCGGCTTTATCCTCGGTGCAGCCATGAAGTTTAAAGGCGCATGGTATGTTGGCCTTGTTGGCGCTGCAGTTTTTACCGCCATTATCTCGGTTCTTATCTCTCTTATCGCTTAATCTTTCTTACCGTCTGATCCGTTACAAAAGGCTGGACCCACGTGAAACTCTCTGTTCTCAACGACGTTGCCTTACAAAAAAAAGGCGGCCCAGAGGCACGGGTCGCTGCGACCCCTGACACTGTGGCTGGCTATGTGAAAGCGGGTCACGACGTGACCGTTGCCAAAGGCGCAGGTGCGCTCGCGGATTTTTCGGATGCTCTTTATAAAGAAGCTGGCGCAAAGATTGCCACGACGAATTTGACCGCTGTCAAAGGCGCTGACCTTATTCTGTCCGTCAATGGCGGGACTGAAAAGCTCGTCGCGACTTTGAAATCGGGTGCTGGTATTACAGGTGTTATGTCCGCGACGGATAACCCGAGCTATGCCGCCGCCTGTGCCGCCGCTGGAGTGACGGCTTATGCCTTGGATTACATCCCGCGCATTTCGCGCGCGCAATCAATGGACGTGCTCTCCAGTCAATCAAACCTGTCTGGTTATCGCTCTGTTGTTGAAGCGGGCGGCATCTATGGCCGCGCCTTCCCAATGATGATGACGGCGGCGGGTACAATTGCCCCTGCAAAAGTCTTTATTATGGGTGTCGGTGTTGCGGGCCTTCAGGCGATTGCGACGGCTCGCCGTTTGGGTGCTGTAACAACCGCAACGGATGTTCGCCCTGCCACGAAAGAACAAGTTGCCTCACTTGGCGCAAAATTCATCGCCGTTGAGAATGAAGAGTTTAAAGCCGCCGAAACTGCGGGTGGTTACGCCAAGCAAATGAGTGCGGAATACCAAGCGCTCCAAGCGGAATTGACCGCGACACATATCGCGAAACAGGACATTGTTATCACAACGGCCTTGATCCCCGGCCGCAAAGCGCCCGTCCTCGTGACCAAGGCCATGCTCGAAAATATGCGCCCTGGGTCGGTTCTTATCGACCTTGCGGTTGAACGCGGCGGGAACGTCGAAGGTGCAAAACCAGGCGAGATCGTAACTACAGATAATGGCGTCCACATCGTTGGGCATCTTAACTGGCCATCCCGTATGGCCGCAGATGCCTCCAACATGTTTGCGCGTAATATCAAAAATTTCTTACCCTTGGTGACTGCAGAAGATGGTGCCTACGCTCCTGATTGGGACGACGAAATCATCAAAGGCTGCGCACTGACCAAAGACGGCGAAGTCGTCCATGAAAGGCTGACATCATGACAGGCATGCTCATCATGGCGGGCGGCGCAGCTGTTTCGCCTCTCGTCTTCCAACTCGCCATTTTTATTATGGCGATCTTTGTTGGATATTACGTCGTTTGGTCGGTCACGCCGGCTTTGCATACGCCCCTTATGGCTGTGACGAATGCAATTTCCTCCGTCATTATTGTTGGTGCTTTGGTGGCTGTTGCCGCCGGCGTCAAAGGTGGATCAGGTATTTCAACATGGGCAGGCTTCGCCGCTGTTGCCCTTTGTTCAGTTAACATCTTCGGGGGGTTCCTTGTGACCCAACGTATGTTGGCAATGTATAAGAAGAAGGCGAAATAATCATGCCGACTCTCTCTGCAGATATCGCAGCGATCCTTTATACGGTTTCCGCTGTTCTCTTTATTCTCGCGCTGCGCGGCTTGTCCTCTCCTGAGACATCCCGCCGTGGTAACACATTTGGTATGGTTGGTATCGCGATTGCGATTATAACGACGCTCCTTGTCTCCAATATGAATGGCATGGGCTTTGCGCTCGCAGCGGGCGGTTTGGCCCTCGGCGGAGTTGCGGGTGCTGTGATTGCGAAGAAAATTCCAATGACCGACATGCCGCAGCTTGTGGCCGCGTTTCACTCGCTCGTCGGTTTGGCGGCTGTGCTCGTCGCCGTTGCCGCGTTCTTTAGCCCTGCTGATTTCGGTATTTTATCCGAAGGTCGCATCAAAGCGGGTTCCATGTTGGAACTTGGCCTTGGCGCTGCAATTGGCGCGATAACGTTCTCTGGGTCGGTTATTGCTTTCGCAAAATTGAACGGAAATATGAGCGGGTCTCCGATTATGTTGCCCGCACGTCATCTAATTAACTTAGCCTTGGGTCTCGGCATTGCTGTCTTGATCGGCATGTTGATGAAATCTGGCGGCACAGAGCCTTGGATCATCTGGGCGCTTCTGGCGGCTACATTCTTGATTGGCTTCCTTCTGATCATTCCAATTGGCGGCGCGGATATGCCCGTCGTTGTGTCGATGCTGAACTCATACTCAGGTTGGGCAGCAGCAGCTCTAGGCTTCACGCTCGGCAATTTGGCACTAATTATTGTTGGCGCACTCGTCGGGTCTTCGGGCGCGATCCTCTCTTACATCATGTGTAAGGCGATGAACCGTAGCTTTATCTCCGTCATTCTTGGGGGCTTTGGTGGCGATACCGCAGCTTCAGACGCTGGCGATAAAGAGCAACGACCTGTCAAACGCGGCTCTGCTGAAGACGCCGCCTTCATCATGAAGAACGCGTCCAAAGTTATCATCGTACCAGGCTATGGTTTGGCTGTGGCGCAAGCTCAACATGCGACACGTGAAATGGTCGATGCCCTTAAAGAAGAAGGCGTCGACGTCGTTTACGCGATCCATCCCGTTGCGGGCCGTATGCCGGGTCATATGAACGTCCTATTGGCCGAAGCGAATGTGCCCTATGACGAAGTGTTCGAGCTGGAAGACATCAACTCCGAATTTTCAAATGCCGATGTGGCCTTTGTGATAGGCGCGAATGATGTGACGAACCCAGCGGCAAAAACCGATCCTGCGTCGCCGATCTATGGCATGCCGATTTTGGATGTTGATAAGGCCGCAACGGTTCTCTTCGTGAAGCGTTCGTTATCTCCGGGTTACGCTGGGATCGACAATGATCTGTTCTACCGCGACAACACAATGATGTTGCTTTCGGACGCCAAGAAGATGGTCGAGGGTATCATCAAAGCGCTTTAGGTTTTCTTATCTAAATCCTGATTTTTCAAAGACCGCTAAAGGTAACTTTAGCGGTCTTTTTTGTTTTACTCTTCCTCGTCTTGAGTATCACCTTCGATTTCGGTTTCGACGAAATAGAGGCGTGGCGTCATGTTCTGTCGCCCTAACGCCAACAACACGGCTTCATCCTTTTCCATCATTTGTTGATGCGCCAATAGGTTCGGATAATCTTCCAGCTCCATCGGGGTCGTTTCGACCCAGCGTCCAATGATATAGAGATAGGCGTCGGCGTAAGATTTTTGACTGAGGAGCCACGGCCCTTTATGTTCTGCTATCTTCGCGTCTAATTGCTCGAAATATTTGTCCAAACGCCAATAGGTTTTATGGCGCGCGGCCTTTTCGGTCTTTGGCGTCGTGGCGAAAAGGTTGGGGTGGAAGTGCACCTTGAAAGTTGCATGAATTTCGGAGTTGAGAAAGGCGAGGGCTTCGGCTTCTTTACGGCCCAGCTTTTTATCTCGCGTATAGGCATCATGCGCCGCACCGCTATGAGCGGCTCCGATATAGGTGAGAATGGCAACGGTCTCCGTCAGTACATCACCG